>CANHUM010000143.1 GCA_947463845.1 Comamonadaceae bacterium | reverse complement strand
GCGCTAAGGGTCTTCCCTGAATTGTCGTCCAAACGACAACTCGACGTCAAATGACTGCTTACGATTCATTTCAGTTCAAGTCGCATTGCGTTCGATGCACCGTTATTGGAGACAGGTCAGGTCATGCAAACAACGTTTCCCCGTTTGATGCTCAAGCACGCTGCCGAGCGCCCCTCGGCACCTGCATTGCGCGAAAAAGAATATGGCATTTGGCAGACCATCACCTGGTCTGATTTGGCCGGGCTGGTTCAGTCCGTGGCCTGTGGTTTGCATCAGGCCGGCTTGCAGCGCGGTGAGCACTTGATCGTGGTCGGCTCCAACCGCCCACGGCTTTACGCCACCATGCTGGCTGCGCAGTCGCTCGGTGCGATCCCCGTACCGCTGTACCAGGATGCCGCTGCTTCTGAATGTGTATTCCCCATCACCAATGCCGAAGTGCGCTTTGCCGTGGTGGAAGACCAAGAGCAGGTCGACAAGATGCTGGAAGTGCGCGAGCAGTGCCCGCAGTTGACGCATATTTATTACGACAATCCGCGTGGCCTTCGCAAGTACACCGAAGACGGTCTGGGCTCGCTCGAAGAATTGATTGCAGCCGGTGGCGTGTTTTCGAAGCAGCACCCCCAGTTTTTCAGCGAAGAGGTCGAGAAGGCAACCTGGACGGATGTGGCGGCCATGTTCTTCACGTCCGGCACCACGGGCAATCCCAAGGGCGTGGTACACACGCACAGCTCGCTGATTGACCGCGCCGAAGCGGGGGCCGAGTTTGACAAGCTGACCAACGCAGAAGATGTGCTGGCCTACATGCCTCCTGCCTGGATTGGACAGAACATCTTCAGTTATGCGCAGTGGCTGGTTTGTGGCTATGTGGTCAATTGCCCTGAGTCATCGGCCACCGTGACCATCGACCTCAAAGAGATTGGCCCCACTTATTACTTCGCGCCGCCCCGCGTGTTTGAGGGCATGCTCACCAGCGTGATGATTCGCATGGAAGACGCTGGCAACTTCAAGCGCAAGCTGTTCCACTACTTCATGGGTGTGGCCAAAAAAGTGGGCCCGGCCTTGATGGACGGCCAATCGGTTGGCCTGGCCGATCGTCTGGTGTATGCCCTGGGCAATCTGATGGTTTACGGCCCGCTGCGCAACAACATGGGTTTCAGTCGCGTGCGCGTGGCCTACACCGCGGGTGAGGCGATTGGCCCCGACTTGTTCACTTTCTTCCGTTCGATCGGCGTGAACATCAAGCAGCTCTATGGGTCCACCGAAACTGCCGTGTTTGTGTGCCTGCAGCCCGACAACGAAGCGCGCGCAGACACCGTGGGCGTTCCCTGCAAGGGCGTGGAAATCAAGGTGGCTGACAACGGCGAGATCATGGTCAAGTCGCCTGGGCTGCTCAAGGGCTATTACAAGAATCAGAAGGCCACTGAAGAGGTGCTCACCGCCGACGGCTGGTACCACACCAGCGACGCAGGTTTCATTGACAGCCATGGCCACCTCAAGATCATTGACCGTGTGAAAGACGTGGGCCGCATCCAGGGTGGCGCCAACGATGGCGCGATGTTTGCGCCCAAATACGTCGAGAACAAACTCAAGTTCTTCCCGCACATCAAAGAGGTGGTGGCCTATGGCGACCAGCGCGAAAAAGTGTGCGTGATGATCAACATCGACTTTGATGCGGTGGGCAATTGGGCCGAGCGCCGCAACCTGCCTTATGCCGGCTACGGCGATTTGGCGCAAAAGTCCGAGGTGTACCAGCTGATTCAGGAATGCGTGGAGAAGGTCAATGCCGATCTGGCCGAGGACGCCATGCTGGCGGGCAGCCAGGTCTCGCGCTTTTTGATCTTGCACAAAGAGTTGGATGCCGATGACGGTGAATTGACCCGTACCAACAAGGTCCGTCGCGGTTTCATTGCCGACAAATACAAACCATTGGTCGATGGCCTGTATGGCGGTAAGACCGAGCAGTTCATCGAAACCGTGGTCAAGTTTGAAGACGGCCGCACTGGCAGCGTCAGCGCCACGCTCAAAATTTCCGACGCCAAAACATTCACACCCGTGAAGGCAGCAGCATGAGCAAGGCCGGACCGCTCCAAGTTGCGAAGACCCCCTTGGGGGGCAGCGCAGTACATGAAATGACAAGCGTGGGGGTCAAATGACCAAGAAAATCGGCGACGTTATTCTGGACGTCAACAACATCAGTTTGCGATTTGGGGGCGTCAAAGCCCTCACCGACATCTCTTTCGACGTGCGTGAACACGAAGTGCGCGCCATCATTGGCCCCAATGGCGCGGGCAAAAGCTCCATGCTCAACTGCATCAACGGCGTTTACCAACCCCAAGAGGGCAGCATCACCTTTCGTGGCCAAAAGTTCAGTCACATGAACAGCCGCCAGGTGGCCGAAATGGGCATCGCCCGCACGTTCCAGAACCTGGCTTTGTTCAAGGGCATGAGCGTGATCGACAACATCATGACCGGCCGCAACCTGCGCATCAAAAGCAACCTGTTCATGCAGGCTTTGCGCCTCGGCCCTGCCCAGCGCGAGGAAGAAGAGCACCGCGAATTTGTGGAGCACATCATTGACTTCCTGGAGATCCAGGCTTTCCGCAAGACGCCTGTGGGTCAGTTGCCTTACGGCTTGCAAAAGCGGGTCGATCTGGGCCGCGCCTTGGCGATGGAACCCCAAGTGCTGTTGCTGGATGAGCCGATGGCCGGCATGAACATGGAAGAAAAGCAGGACATGTGCCGCTTCATTCTGGATGTGAACGACGAGTTCGGCTCAACCATCGTGCTGATCGAGCACGACATGGGTGTGGTGATGGATATTTCGGACCGTGTGGTCGTGCTCGACTACGGCAAAAAAATCGGCGACGGAACACCCGAAGAAGTGCGCAACAACGAAGAAGTGATCAGTGCCTATCTGGGCACCAGCCACTGAGGAGAATAAGACATGGCATTTTTCCTGGAAGCTCTTTTTGGCGGCCTCATGGCCGGCATGCTTTATTCCCTCGTTGCCCTGGGCTTCGTCTTGATCTTCAAGGCCTCGGGTGTCTTCAACTTTGCGCAAGGTGCGATGGTGCTGTTCGCCGCCTTGGCCATGGCCCGTTTTGCCGAATGGGTGCCGGGTTGGCTGGGGCTTGAAAACAAGTTTCTGGGTAACTTGATCGCTTTTGTGCTGGCTGCAGCCTTGATGTATGTGCTGGCTTGGTTGATCGAGCGATGGGTGTTGCGACATCTTGTGAACCAAGAGGGTGTGACCTTGCTGATGGCCACTTTGGGCATCACCTACTTCCTCGATGGCTTGGGTCAGACGATTTTTGGCAGTGCCATTTACAAAATCGATGTGGGCATGCCGAAAGAACCCGTTTTTCTTTTCGAGTCGCTATTCCCTGGTGGTGTGTTGATCAGCCTAGAAGATGTTTACGCGGCTTGCATTGCTGCTTTGTTGGTGGTGGTCTTGTCGCTGTTCTTCCAGAAGACCGGAACTGGTCGGGCCTTGCGCGCGGTGGCGGATGACCACCAGGCCGCGCAGTCGATCGGCATTCCGCTCAATCGCATCTGGGTCATTGTGTGGTTTGTCGCGGGTATCACTGCCTTGGTGGCCGGCATCATCTGGGGCTCCAAATTGGGTGTTCAGTTCTCCCTGACCACCGTGGCCTTGCGTGCATTGCCTGTGATCATTTTGGGTGGATTGACTTCGGTGCCGGGCGCCATCATCGGGGGCTTGATCATTGGTGTAGGCGAGAAGTTGTCCGAGGTTTATTTGGGCCCGTTTGTGGGCGGCGGCATTGAAATTTGGTTTGCGTACATGCTGGCTCTCGTCTTTTTGTTGTTCCGTCCACAAGGCTTGTTCGGCGAAAAGATCATCGACCGCGTGTAAGGAGAGAAAAACATGTTTTACAGAGAAAACGGTCAGTTCAAGACCTCTTACCGCAGCGACCAGCAGATTTTTGCCATCGCGCAAGACCGCTGGGTCATCCTGGCAATCATCGCCTTCGCCTTCATCGGTGTGCCCCTCATTGCCGATGAGTACTTGTTCCGTGCGATCCTTATTCCGTTCCTGATTTTGGCTTTGGCCGCTTTGGGGGTGAATATTCTGGTAGGTTATTGCGGTCAGATCTCCTTGGGCTCGGGCGCCTTCATGGCTGTGGGCGCCTATATGGCCTACAACACCTATGTGCGAATTGACGGGATGCCGGTCATTTTGGCCTTGCTCTCTGGTGGCATTTTTGCCACATTGGTGGGCATTGTTTTTGGCATTCCCAGCTTGCGGGTCAAGGGTCTTTATCTGGCTGTAGCGACATTGGCGGCTCAATTCTTTTGTGATTGGGCGTTTAGCCGTATCGATTGGTTTACCAACGACAGTTCTTCCGGATCTGTGGCTGTCTCAGATCTTCAAGTTTTCGGTTGGGTGATTGATTCACCGGTCGATAAATACCTTTTTGCCTTGAGCTTCTTGGTGGTCTTTGGCTTGCTTGCCAAAAACCTGGTTCGTTCTGCGATTGGTCGGGAGTGGATGGCTATACGCGACATGGACGTTGCGGCCTCTGTGATTGGCATACGTCCCATGTACGCAAAGCTGAGTGCCTTCGCGGTGAGCTCTTTCATCATCGGCGTGGCTGGCGGCCTTTGGGGCTTCGTGCACCTGGGCTCTTGGGAGCCTGCGGCGTTTTCCATTGACCGCTCTTTCCAGTTGCTGTTCATGGTCATCATCGGCGGCATGGGCTCCATCATGGGAAGCTTTTTTGGTGCAGCTTTCATTGTGATCTTGCCGATTTTCCTGAATCAGTTCTTGCCGGCTTTGGGTGCGCTTTTCGGAGTCGAAATCTCCACCGCCTTGGTCT
>CANHUM010000142.1 GCA_947463845.1 Comamonadaceae bacterium | reverse complement strand
CTTTTGGACTTGATCGTTTCGACCTCGCGCCCCTGACGCACCAATTGATTGATGGTTGGCATTGTTTGTAACGTCCCTAAACGTTTAAAAAGACAAAAGAATCTTCCCCGCCCCAAAAGCGGAAAAGCCCGCCAGTATAACCGCACGGACAACGCCAGGCAAGTTTTGCGTCATTCAGCGCTCAGGCGGACTGCGCGGTTTACTTGATCCACAGGCGAACAGAACCCCACGCACGCCCGAAAATACCCGCCTGCTCCACCGGTTCCAAGACCGTCAGGGGGACGTCAAACAAGGGTCTGTCACCCTGCAACACCTTCAGGCTACCTACGGTTTGCCCTTTCACAAAGGGCGCCACCAAGGGGTCAGGGCGAATCACCTGGGTTTTCAACTGGGCCGCAGTCCCTGAAGGTACCGCCACCACCAAAGGGCGCTCGGAGCCGAGTTTGAGTACCGATTGCTTACCCTTCCAGACGGGAGGGGTCACCACGGCCTGGTTGGCATCGAACAATTTGACCGCGTCAAAAGCGGCGTAACCCCAGTTGAGCAACTTCTGACTCTCGCCGGCACGGGCGTTTTCACTCTCGGCCCCCAAAACAACACTGAGGAGGCGACGCGTACCTATATTGGGGAAATCACGTTTGGCAGTCGCCACCAGGCAATAGCCGGCAGCCTGGGTATGGCCGGTCTTGAGTCCGTCCACTGAGGCGTCCCTGAACAGCAGAAGATTGCGGTTCGTGTCGTTGGCAGCGGGCGTGCCGGCATAACGGTACTTCTTGATGGCGTAGTAGGACACGTAGTCAGGGAAGTCGCGCATCAAGCGGGTGGCCAGCACGGCCAAATCCCGCGCGGTGGTGGTGTGGCCGGGGGCAGTCAAGCCTTCCGGATTTTTATAGGCGGTGTTGTTCATGCCCAAAATACGGGCCTGATCGTTCATGAGCTGGACAAAGCGTTCCACGCTGCCTGCCACCCCTTCGGCTAGAGCCACCGTCGCATCGTTGCCCGACTGCACGATCATGCCCTTGATCAAATCCTCCACGGGCACCTGCATCTTGGGGTCAATGAACATGCGCGAACCGGGCATCTTCCAAGCACGCTCCGACACCGGCAAAGCTTGCTGAAGGTTGAGCTTGCGGGACTTGAGCGCATCAAAAACCAGATAAGCCGTCATCAGTTTGGTCAGGGATGCAGGCTCCACCGTCATGTCAGGGTCCTTGGCGGCCAGCACCTGGTTGGCGGTGACGTCCATCAACAAATAGGCCTTGGCGGCCAACTCTGGAGGTTGTGGCATCTGGGCTTGGACGTTCCAAGTCAGGGCGGCCAGCAGGCCACTGGCCAGGATTTTGAAAAATGTGTTCATGCGTGGTGTATCGAGGAAATGGCTGTGTGTCGGTATCCAGCGAAATAAGCACTCAAAGCGGCAGGTCCGATCAGTGCGGCTGTCAAGACTTCAAATGACGGGTCACCAAGGATTTCAGCAAGGGCAATTGTCCGTGAAAGAAATGCTCAACCCCGGGAATCACCGTGATCGGCAAGGATTGTGGCCGGGCCCAATCCATCACGCTGGCCAAGGGCACGGTGTCGTCCTGCTCGCCGTGCAAGACCAAGCAACGCTCGTGCAGCCCCTGGGGCACAGCCGCCACTTCAAACCGCGAAGCCGCCGTGCCCACGAGGACCAGGGCATGCGGCAAGCGCTGATCGCCCAAAGCCTGCACCACGTGGCTGGTGACAAAAGCCCCAAATGAAAATCCTGCCAACGCCAAAGGACCCTCAGGGGCCATGTGGTCGATCACCCGGAGCATGTCGCGGACCTCGCCCCGGCCTTCGTCATAAGTGCCCGCACTGGCGCCCACCCCCCTGAAATTGAACCTCACTGCACGCCAACCGCTTTGCACAAAAGCACGCGCCAAGGTCTGCACCACCTTGTTGTGCATGGTGCCGCCAAACAAAGGGTGCGGGTGGGCAATGACCGCTGTGCCGTGCACGGTACCCTCGGCTGGCAAATCGATGAGCGCTTCCAGCGTGCCCGCCTCGCCTTGCAGGCTCAGTGTCTGCGTGGCCTGATTCATCAGCGTCCCAGGTGTTCGGGGGTCAGGAGGCGTTCGACCACCTGACCATTTTTCAGGTGCGACTCGACGATCTCGTCAATGTCTGTTGCGTCGACGTAGGAATACCAGACCCCCTCGGGATAGACCACCGCGACAGGGCCTCCTGCGCAGCGGTCCAGGCAACCCGCTTTGTTGACCCGGACTTGTCCCGGTCCTGCCAAGCCTTGGGCTTTGACCTGGGCTTTGCAGTGGTCAAACGCCGCCTGTGCGTTGTGCTGGGCACAGCAGGCTTCATTGTTTTTGCGCTCATTGAGGCAAAAAAAGATGTGGCGCTTGAAATAAGGTGGGGTATTGGCGTGGCTCATTTGGCAATTTTAGGCTCGCCCAGCGTGGTCTTCAGCCTCCGTCGCGGCGACCGGGATGCGCCAGGGACAATCTGCGCACCAGATACACCAGCAAGGCATAGGGCCACAGCCAGCCCAACCACTGGATCAGGCCATGAAATCGGATGAAACGCCCTTGCTCCCAGGTCTGCAAAGTCAGCGGGAAATACGCATCGGCCGAGGTCGTATTGAGCAAGCTCAGCTGTAAAACCAAAGCCGCCAGAGCCAGCACCCAGCTCAACCGTGAAGAGGCCCATGACAAGACAATCGCCAGAAACAAGGCCAGCAAAACCCCTTTGAAAACCTCGGGGCCGACCCAGCCCCAGGCATGCACCGGCCCATACGTCAATGCAGCGGACAAGGCACTGGCCAACAAGCCCAAGAGCAGGCACACGGCGGCCAACACCCAGCGCTGCGCTCTGCGCTGAACCACGCCATAGGCCAGCAAACAGGGCAACAACAAGCCCAAAGCGACGCACACCATCTCGGTCACGGGCAGCATGGGCTGGAATTCCACTTCACGCACCGGCCAAGATTCCAGCCAAGGCGTGTCTCGAAGCATTTGCACCCAGGTGGCCTCCAGCCGCTCCAGGACCTGACCCAATCCAAAAGGCACAGGGGCAGGAAACATCAAGGCCAAAGGCCATACGGCCAGCAAAGCGAGCGCACCACCGGCTTCAGACGCAAACCAACGGTCCCTGAAACGGCTCCAGCGCCCCATCAGCCCCACCCAGGCCAAGCCGCGCGCCACCACCGCGCCGGCCCCGGCGCCCAGGACGTTCAAGGCCATGTCCACATTGGAAGGAACCCGCACAGGCAAAAACATCTGCAGGGATTCGAGAGAAAAGGACAGCAGGCCAGCAAACAGGGTGGCCAGCACGACGGCCGGCCAATGCGGGCGGGTGCGGTGCAGGCTCAAGGCCAGCAAAAAGCCCAAGGGGGCATAACCCAGCACATTCGACAACACATCGAAGCCCGTCCAATAACGCGGCCAGGACGCCGTCAGGAACGACCAGGACACAACGCCCTGAAAACGCCAGTTTTCAAAGGGGTAGAGGCTGGCGTAAACAATCAGAACTGCATAAACGCAGAACAAGGGCCAAGCGGCTGATGTACGCCGTGTCATGTTGCCCTCATCGCATCGTGACCCTCAAAAGGGTTTGACGACCACCAAGATGACCGCAGCCACCATCATGAGGACCGGAACTTCGTTGAACCAACGAAACCAGACATGGCTGCGCTGCATCTGACCTTGCTCGAACTTGCGCAGCAACACGCCACAACCATGGTGATACGCCAGCAGCGCCAGCACGATCAGCAGTTTGGCATGCATCCAGCCCTGCCCCCCGCCCAGCCCGATGCCGTAATAAAGCCACAACCACAGGCCCAAAGCCAGGGCTGGCACGGCCAAGATGGTCATGAAACGGTAAAGCTTGCGCGCCATCAAAAGCAGACGATCACGTTCTGCCACAGAGCCGGGTGCCACCATCGCCAAATTCACATAAATGCGCGGCAGGTAAAACAAGCCAGCAAACCAGCTGGCGATGAAAACAATGTGAAGGGCTTTGATCCAGAGCATGAAGCAAGTGTAGCCAGTGACGCCCCACCAGCGCCCGAAAAAATCCTGGGGCAAAAAAAACCCCCGACCAGAGGCCGAGGGCAGGAAGCCTTGCTGCGGTGAAGCCGCAAGGCGCCCGCTCAGGGAGGAAAAGCGGGAGGCAGCAAGCTGCCCGAAAGTGAATTTATCAAATATCAAAACCGATAACAAGAACGACTTTGTATTTGTTGGTGTTTTTGACATTTAAATCACAGGCGGACCCGTATCAAAGCCAAATGGACGCCTGAGCGACTGTGTACACCTTGCAACTTTTGGCATCCACAGGGACTTCAGGCACAATTTTCGACATGAACCCCGTCGCCCCCTTCCCTGCCAACCGCCCACGCCGCTTGCGCCGTGACGAATTCACCCGCAACCTGGTGCGCGAGCACCGGGTCACGCCGCACGACCTGATTTACCCGGTTTTCGTGCTGGACGGCCAGAACCAGCGCCAACAGGTCGGCTCCATGCCCGGCGTCGAGCGCCTGAGTCTGGACCTGCTGCTGCCCGTGGCCGAAGACTGTGTGAAGCTTGGCATCCCGGTCATGGCACTGTTCCCGGTGATCGACGCCAGCCTGAAGGACCCGACCGGCAGCGAAGCCATGAACCCAGACGGCCTGGTCCCGCGCGTGGTGCGCGAGCTGAAAAAGCGCTTTCCCGAACTGGGCGTGATGACCGATGTGGCGCTCGATCCCTTCACCAGCCACGGCCAGGACGGCCTGCTGGACGAATCCGGCTATATCCTGAACGACGAAACCACCGCCGTGCTGGTGCAGCAAGCCCTGACGCAAGCCGAAGCCGGTGTGGACATGGT
>CANHUM010000141.1 GCA_947463845.1 Comamonadaceae bacterium | reverse complement strand
TTGCGCATCCGCCTCTTGCCGGCACCAGTGCAGGCCGAAGCGGCCACCGCGGCGGCTGCGCCCGAGTGGGTTCGCGCTTGGCTGCCAGCTGCTCGTCCGCCGGGCTGGCTGCTGCAGATGGTGTTGCAGCAACAGGGCCGCGAGCCGGTTTGGCAGTGGCAGACCCTGGTGGAAGACGGCCACCCCGAAGCCAGCCATGCGGCTTCTGTGGCATTGAAGGATTTGCGCGAACGCCTGCCCCAAGCGCTGGCGTTGCTCGACCGCGAGACCGAGTGCGTGGCGGTCCAGTACCCGCTGCGCCCCATGCCGCTGGAAACCGGTGCTGTGTGGACGATTGCTGCGGGCGAGGGCTCGCGTTTGCGTGCTGGCGATCGGGTGTTGGTTTTTGATCGCCAAAGTTTGCCCAGCCGCCTGTACGAGCCCGAGTCCATGCGCCGTGTGGCGCTGGCCGAGGTCACCCGTGCGGGCCCACGCCACACCGAGCTGCGCCAGCTGGCGGGTCCACCTTTGCCCTTGAACGGCGACTGGGTCGCGATGCCCATGTGAGCCACAGAAACAGGATGTTGTGATGCAGATGCACCATTTTTCCAGCCGATTTTTCTTGACCACCGTTCGCGCGGCGACCGCTGTGGCCGCCTTGGGAGCGGCCTCACTGGCCGCCCAGCCGGCAGGCCAGGCTGTGCCTGCCGAAGAAACACGCATGAGCCCCGAAACCGCCCTCAAGATTTTGTTGGGCGATGCCGCACAAAGTTTGGTGCGCCCAGGTGCCCTGGTTGCCGAGGCTGTCTCCACTCCCCAGCGGTCTGAGGTGATGACGCCAAGCTCTGCGCTCAAAGTGGTGGTGAAGCGAGGCGACACGGTGGAAGGCCTGCTGCGCCGCCACCTGGCCGATTCGGTTTTCAACATCAAGTTTCAGCGCCAGGCCTTGATGCGCCTGAACCCTGCGGTCTTCCAGAACGGGCAGGCGCGACGCCTGGAGGTGGGCTCCACCCTGTGGATACCGACCGACACCCTCTTGATGGGTTTGCTGTCCGGGGCCCGCAAGGAAGCGACCGTGGCGCCCACCAGCGCTGCACCCCAGCAGCAGGGTGCCACCGATCAGGACGCGCCGGCCACGGCCCGTCAGGCCGTTCACACACCCAGCCCCAGCCGCGCTTGGGTCCGCTTTCCCTGAGCGCCCCACACCCGCTGCGCTCATGATCTCGGGCAGCGAAACCACCCATCTGGTCTCGCGCCAGTTGTCGGCAATCGTCGAGACGCGCTTGCCGACCATCCCTGCGCCCGATGTGCTGACCTTGGGTTTGCGCGAAGACCAGATCGTACGCCCACTCGTCACGGTCCAAGGCGATGCCCTCAAGCTGGTGCTGCAGGGCCATACTCTTGACCCGCCACCCGGCATGAAGCTGGTGGTTGGGGAGTCGCCGCTGATGCGGGTGCACGTGCTGACTGGTGGCGGCGCGGTATTGCACCTGGCCGAGGCGCCGGTGCCTCCAACGCCGACCCTGGCACCCATGCGTCTGGACCGGCTGCTGCACATGCCCGGCGGCTTTGACACCCTGTTGCAGGCCTTGCGTCCGGGGGTGCTGCAGCAGTGGCTGGCACCGGCCTTGGCCAGCAACCCCCAGGTGGGCGCGCTGCTGCAAATCTTGTTGCGTGGTCGACCTGCCATGGATGGGCTGGACGGGCCTGGTTTGCGCCAAGCCATGTGGGCCAGTGGTTTCCTGACCGAGTCCCAGCTGCTGCGCAAAGCGGGCTCTCCGTCTGATCTCAAGTCGGTGCTGCGCCAGATCATCGAGATGCTGCAGTCGGAGCACCCCGAACCCGCCGCCAAGCTGGCCGAGGTGGTTGATGAGATCGAGGCCTTCCAATTGCAGACCCTGCAAAGCGATCCGGCCCGTCCGCTGCCCCTGCAGCTGACGCTGGCCTTTGGCAACGGCCCGCCAGTACAACTGACGGTGCACCGTGACCGTGCCGGCAAGTCGCGCGAGGAAAGTGCCTGGGATGTGGACCTGTACACGCGCAGCGAGGCCTGGGGGCAGATCTGGCTGCGCACCCGTGTGATCGGCACCGAGCGGGTGGGTTTGACGATGTGGGCCGACCGCGAGGACATTTGCAGCCTGGCTGTGCAGCGTGGACATTTGCTGCGCGAATCCCTGCGCGAGGCGCAGCTCACCCTGAATGACTTTCGGGTGATCCATGGGCAGCGCCCCGACTCGGCCCCGCCTTCACGATCGGCTGGCCCCGGCCGCTTGATTGACTGCGAGGCCTGACCCACCATGACCCGCAAACAGGCTGTGGCGCTTGAATATGGGCTGAATTCGGCACCGGTGCTGACCGCCAAGGGCGATGCCGATGTGGCCGAAGACATCATTGCCGAGGCCCGGCGGCGTGGTGTCTACGTGGCCGAAGATCCTCAATTGCTCGCGCTGCTGTCGCGCTTGGAGCTGGGGGAGGAAATCCCGCCGCAGCTCTACACGGCGGTGGCCGTGGTTTTGTCTTGGGCGTACTGGCTCAAGGGCATGCGCCCCGGAGACGAGAAAAATCTCTGAGCGGTGCGTCTCAGGTAGCAGGGGCGTCTGGATCCTTGACCAGCGGCATCAGCTGCTCGGAGAAGGGCTGGCGCAGCTCCAGGCCTACCTTGGCAAACAGGCTGGCGCTGACGTCATCGAGCACGATCCGCACGATCTCGGCCTCGGCCTCTGACTTGTTCACCGAATCCATGCCGCACTGGTAGATGGCGTTGCAGGCCTCTTGAGGCAACCAGGATTCGACCGAGCCGCGCTGGGTGTTGATTCTTTGCTTGTTCTTGGGGGTGCCCGAGGCACCCATCTGCCCGTCCGTGCTGCCTTCCCAGAACAAAGACTGGATGTGCTTGACCAGCACCGGCTCGTAGCGCTGGCGCACCTCGTCCAGTCGTGCGTCATCGATGTTGCTGGGTGGGGAGCCGCAAAGGGCGTCCCACAAGGTCTGGCCACTCATGCCGGAGAAGGGCCCCTGAGCAGTCGAAGATTGCTGGGCTGCATCCTGAAGCCGACTGGCCATGGACAGGGTTTCTTTTTCCAGGTCATTGACTTTGCTGGTCAAGTAAACGATCAGCAGGATGATCACCAACAAGGCAATGGCCACCAGACCGAGCAGATAGATGTCCATGGCCGATCAGGGAGGCGTGGAGGTGCTGGGGCTAGGCGCAGCTTGGGTGGCTGGTGCGCCATCTGCGCTCTCGTCACCGGCGTCCATCCTGGAGGAGGGTGTGCCTTGGTAGCCGGTTTCATCACGCAAGAACTGCAGCACCATGAATGGGTCGTAAATGCCCAGTTCCAGGCTGAAGATCTGGTCGGCCAGGGCCTGCATGCCGTCAATCGCCTGTTCTGCTGTGATTTCTGTGCGCTGGTAGCTGGCACCCAGCGAAAAGGCCAAATCTGCATATTCCTGGGGCAGGTAGACCCAAACTTTGTCGCCCGAGACGGCCGGTAATTGCTGGTATTCGCTGGCCTGGGGTGGAGGCGGTTTGTCTTTACCGGCCACAATGGCTTGCATGGCCAAGACTTCGTAGGCCACATTTTTTTCGGCACCATCGACGAAGGTTTTGTCCAGGTGTGCTCGGCAAAGCAGCACCATGCGCATGCGCGCACTGCGCGCATCGCGGCCGCCTTCCTTCTTCAGTGAGCTGATTTTTTCATAGGCCAGCTTAGCCCGTTCCTTGCGGGCGGACTCACTGTCGTCCTGGAACAGTTTGGAGAACATGAAGCTGGAGTTTTTGATGAATTTGTAAAGTTCGATCGTACTGAAAAATCAGGCGATCTGCAGTTGCTGGCGCAACTTTTTCACGGTTTCAGAAAGAATTTGGGACACCCTGGATTCGCTGACGCCGAGGACCTCGCCAATTTCCTTGAGGTTGAGCTCTTCTACGTAGTAAAGCGACATGACCAGTTTGGGGCGCTCGCTCAGGGCTTCGATGGCGTCGGTAAGGGCGCCCATGAACTGGGCTTGCTCCACAAACACCTCGGGCTGCTGTTCGCGATCGCCGCGGATGTTCAGGACCTCTTCGCCAATGTCTTCCATGGAATAGGTCTCGAAACGGTGTGCAGAGTCCTTTTCCTTGTGGTAAGTCTCGAGGGTTTTGCCCATGAAATCGGCCAGCTCACTTGGGCTGGGTTTTCTGCCGAGTTCTGCGGCCAGCGTCTGGGTGGCGCCGTTTTCTGAGCGCTTGAACGACACGGCCGAGCGCGGCAGGTCGGACAGGCGCCGGACCTCGTCGAGCATGGCGCCGCGAATGCGGCTGAGGGCAAAGTTCTCAAAGCCCACGCCCTTGGACGTGTCGTAGGCCCGGGCCGCTTCGATGAGGCCGATCATGCCAACCTGAATGAGCTCATCGAGCTCCATGTAGGGGGGGATGCGCGCCTTGAGGTGGAACGCCACGCGCTTGACCATGGCCATATGTCCCACGATCAAGTCCTCCTGCGAGAGGTCGTTCTGCTTGTAGAGGTCGATGCCAGAAGTGTTCATGCGCGCCACCAGGATGTTCAGGTCGGATGAAGCATTCGTTCCATGAAAAACTGAATGCGACCTGAGGCGTTATGGATGGGGGGCAGGGCGGTGACGGCCTGTGCCAGTCGCCGGAAATCGCGCGCCGCGGCACTGCCTGGCGCATGCTGAACGACGGATTGGTAATGCTTTTGCGAGGCGGGCACCAGCTCGTCGGCCTCAATCGGGGGCAAAGGGTGCACGTGCTGTTGCAGAAAGCGGTCACACACCTGGGCAATGCGGCCAAACAATTGTTGGCCTGCGGCATGGCTGGAGACCATGTTTGGGATCAGGTAAATTTCGTCGAGTTGTTCTT
>CANHUM010000140.1 GCA_947463845.1 Comamonadaceae bacterium | reverse complement strand
TAATACGGGAAATCCATATACCCATTGACATATGAACCTTCACCAATTCCGTTTCGTCCAGGAAGCAGCCCGCCGCAACCTGAACCTAACTGAAACTGCCAAGGCCTTGCACACATCTCAACCGGGCGTTTCCAAAGCCATCATCGAACTGGAAGAGGAACTGGGCATCGAAATCTTCGCCCGTCATGGCAAGCGGCTCAAGCGCATCACCGAACCCGGTGAACACGTGTTGCAAAGCATCGAACTGATCATGCGCGAAGTCGCCAACCTGAAAAAAATTGGGGAGCAATTCAGCACCCAAGACAGCGGGACCCTCTCGATTGCGACCACCCACACCCAGGCACGCTATGTTCTGCCGGTGCCCGTGGCCAAATTGCGTGAAAAATATCCCAAAGTCAACATCAGCCTTCACCAGGGAGCACCGGATCAGGTGGCCAAAATGCTGCTGGACGATACCGCTGAAATCGGGATTGCCACAGAATCCCTGTCGGCCTACGAAGACTTGGTCACCCTGCCTTGCTACGAGTGGCAACACGTGCTGGTCCTGCCCCTGGATCACCCCCTGGCCGCGAAGGCCAACTTGTCACTCGCGGACATTGCCAGCGAGCCCCTGATCACCTACCACCCTTCTTTCACCGGACGAAGCCGCATTGACCAGGCTTTTGCCGCCAAGAAAATCACCCCTCGCATTGCTTTGGAAGCGATCGACTCGGACGTCATCAAGACCTATGTCCGCCTGGGGCTGGGTATTGGGATCGTGGCCGAAATGGCCGTACAAGACGATCCGGTCAAAGACCTGGCCGTTCGTCCTCTGGGTAACCTGCTGGGCATGAACGTGGCCCGCGTGGCCTTCAAACGAGGCGCTTACTTGCGCCAATTTGTTTACCAATTTGCTGAGATGCTCAGTGATCGACTCACCGCACCCTTGGTCACTCGGGCCATGACCGGTCCGGTCAACGATTACGAACTTTGAACCTGCCATGAACGCACGCACACCTGCCATTGTTTCCAAAGCGCCCCAAATGGGGACCACCATCTTCACGGTCATGTCGGCTCTGGCTGCCGAAAAAAATGCCGTCAATCTGGGCCAAGGCTTTCCGGATTTTCCTTGCGACCCGCGCCTGCCGGCCTTGGTCAACGATGCCATGCGCGAGGGTCTGAACCAATACCCTCCCATGACGGGTGTGGCACCGCTGCGTGAAGCTGTCTCGCAGAAAGTCCGAAGACTTTATGGGCGACACTACGACCCCGTCAGCGAAATCACGGTCACTGCAGGCGCCACACAGGCCATCTTGACCATTGTCCTGGCCATCGTGCACCCAGGCGACGAGGTCATCGTGCTCGAACCCTGCTACGACAGTTATGTGCCCAACATCGAGTTGGCAGGTGGTGTGGTGGTGCGTGTGCCACTGACTCCCGGCAGTTTTCGGCCGGACTTTGACAAAATCCGATCTGCCATCAGCCCCCGTACACGGGCCATCTTGATCAACTCGCCCCACAACCCCAGCGGCATGATTTGGTCAAAGCAGGACATGTTGACTTTGCAAGACCTCCTGGCGCCCACCGACATCGTGCTGATCAGCGACGAAGTCTATGAGCACATGGTCTACGCCCCCAACCAGCACTGGAGTGCTGCCCATTTTGACGGCCTGGCTGCGCGTGCCTTCATCGTCTCCAGTTTCGGCAAGACCTACCATGTCACAGGCTGGAAAGTAGGCACCGTTGCAGCGCCTGCGGCCTACAGCGCCGAGTTTCGCAAAGTGCACCAGTTCAATGTGTTCACCGTCAACACCCCCGTGCAGCATGCCTTGGCCCGTTTCATGGCCGACCCTGCACCTTACCTGGAGCTGCCCGCTTTTTACCAACGAAAGCGTGACTTGTTCCGCTCGGGATTGGCGCAAACCCACTTCAAATTGCTGCCCGGCGAAGGCACTTACTTTCAATGCGTGGACATCTCGGATTTGAAAGTGCCTGAGAAAAACCTGAGCGAAGCCGAATTTTGCAAATGGCTGACCACCGACATCGGCGTCGCGGCCATTCCGCTGTCGGCTTTTTACGGCAACGGCTTTGACCAAAAGGTGATTCGTTTTTGTTTTGCCAAACAAGACGAAACGCTGATGGCTGCGCTGGATAAACTCAAAGGCCTTTGATGATGCTCAGGGCATGGGGCTGTGCCTTGGTGCTGCTGGTGATGACCGCTTGCACGCCCGGCCCTGACCGCATTTTTTTGCTGCCGGAGCGGGATCAGCCGCAACACTCAGACCCCGCCGTGTCGACTTCCGTTCGCTTTGATCTCGCGGATGGTCAGAGTGTGAGCGGGCGAGTTTGGCAGCACACCCAGCCCAAGCACATTGTTTTGGGTGTGCATGGCTTCAACGACTACAGCAAGGCCTTCCAGCCGTTGGCGCAGCACCTGGCCGCCGAACTCAAGGCCACGGTCTATGCCTACGACCAACGCGGCTTTGGCGCCAACCCCCAGCCGGGCATCTGGCCCGGCGAAGAGACATTGCTGGCCGATCTGCGCCACATCGCGGCACAACTGCGCATCCGACACCCCGGTCTGCCACTCACAGTGGTTGGCGAAAGCATGGGCGGCGCTGTGGTCCTGATTGCGGCTGCTGAATCACCTGGGTTACAGGCTGACCAAATTGTGCTCAAGGCCCCTGCTGTTTGGGGTGCACAAAGCATGCCTTGGTACCAGCGCATCAGCCTGCAGTTCATGAACGCCGTAGCCCCTGACATGACCTTCAGCGGACGGGGTGTTCAGTCACTTGGCATCACCCCCACCAACGACCCTGAGGTCTCGCGCGACCTCAGCCGTGACCCACTCTTCATCAAAGCCACCCGCGTCAGCAGTCTGGCCGGCGTGACGGCACTGATGGGTCGCGCTCAGCACCTCAAGAACCCGCCGCCACAGCGCAGTCTGGTGTTGTATGGCCTGCGTGACCGGATCATTCCACCCACACCCGTGTGTCACTGGCTAACCCGGTTAACGCTCCACGAGATAACCACAACGCCGATGGACTTTGTGGTTTACCCGGACGGTTGGCACCTGCTGACCCGTCAATTGAAAACCCGTGACGTGCTGCAAGACCTGCAACATTGGATGCAGCAAATCCCCTTGGCACAATTGCAAAGCCCGCTGCAAGCCCGCGATGCAGTGTGTGCCATACGCTCTTGATCAACCCGCTCCACATGCCATTGCGCCTGACCATCGCCCTGCTTGCTCTGAGTCTGCAGATGCCCGCTGTTTGGGCACAGCAGATGTTTGACAGCAGCGGACGTTTCTTGGGTCGCGTGGATGCTGAGCGGTTTTACAACGCCTCCGGGCAACTGATCGGACGGGTCGATGGAGAACGCGTCTACGACAGGTCGGGGCGGTTGCTCGGGCGCATGGATGGCGAGCGGGTTTACAGCGCCTCTGGCAGCCAGATCGGTCGCATTGATGGAGAACGCCTCTACAGCGCTTCGGGTTCGCTCATGGGCCGCATGGATGGCGAGCGACTCTACGACGCGTCAGGTCGTCAAATAGGTCGCGCGGATGGTCTGCGGCGCATGCAAATGATCGTGTTCTTTTACTTTTTCATGTGAGACTGCCACCATGACTGTTCGAGACATCCTCAAAATGGGCGATCCGCGATTGTTGCGTGTGGCTGAACCCGTGTCCGCTTTTGACACGCCCGAACTGCACGGCCTGATCGCAGACATGCAGGACACCATGGTGGCCGTGAATGGTGCTGGCTTGGCCGCACCACAAATTGGCGTGAACCTGCAGCTGGTGATTTTTGGCAGCACGACCATGAATCCACGCTACCCAGGCCGCCCCCTGGTGCCGCGGACGGTGTTGATCAACCCGGTCATCAAGCCCTTGGGAGCCGATGAAGAAGACGATTGGGAGGGCTGCCTGTCGGTGCCTGGCATGCGCGGTATGGTGCCGAGGTGGGCACGCATTCGTTATACCGGCTTCGACGAAAAAGGTCTGCCAATCGACCGCACAGTGGACGGCTTTCATGCCCGTGTGGTGCAGCACGAATGCGATCATTTGGTGGGCAAGTTGTACCCGATGCGGGTGCGTGATTTCAGGCGCTTTGGTTTCACCGAGGTGTTGTTCCCGGAAATCAGCGCAGCCGAGGACGACTGAGGCCTCAGGGTGTCTGGCCTGCCAGCAGCAGCGCCAAGCCTGCATCGTCGAGCACGGGCACTCCCAAGGCCTGGGCCTTGTCCAGCTTGCTGCCCGCCTCGGCACCCGCCACCACGTAGTGGGTTTTTTGGCTGACCGAACCGGCCACTTTGGCCCCCAGGGCTTCCAGTTTTTCCTTGGCTTCCTCGCGGCCCATGCTTTGGAAGGTACCGGTCAACACCACGGTGATGCCGGCCAGCGGCATCTCTGTCGGAGCCAGTGCATCGCCTTCCGGCCAAGTCACGCCTGCATCGCGCAGGGCTTGGACCACCTCGCGGTTGTGGGGCTGTGCAAAAAAGGTGTGGATGCTGTGCGCCACCACCGGACCCACGTCAGCGACTTGCAGCAAAGCATCTTCACTGGCGGCCATGATGGCATCGAGCTGACCGAAGTGCCGAGCCAGCTCCTTGGCCGTGGCCTCGCCCACATGACGAATGCCCAGACTGAACAAAAAACGGCCAAGCGTGGTGTTCTTGGATTTTTGCAGCGCTTCAAGCAGGTTGACGGCAGATTTTTCAGCCATGCGGTCCATGTTCGAGAGCGTATTCAGCTGCAAGTGGTACAGGTCAGCCAGGGTTTTGACATGACCCGTATCGACCAACTGGTCTACCAGTTTGTCACCCAAGCCATCCACATCCATGGCGCGGCGGTGGGCAAAGTGCCAAAT
>CANHUM010000139.1 GCA_947463845.1 Comamonadaceae bacterium | reverse complement strand
TGCAGCGCTGTCGGCCGATGCCGAATTCAAAAAGGCCATTCGCGCCGAGATCAATGCCCGCCACCCCGAGCGGGCGCACGATTTGTCGTTTTTGCGCCGGGAGTCGATCCGCGCCTTGCTGCACCAGGCTGCTGAGCCGGAGCACCTGGCCGAGCCGGCATTTGAGGTGTTTTTTGCCGAGCGCCAGCGGGTGGA
Source organism: Comamonadaceae bacterium (assembly GCA_947463845.1). Taxonomy (GTDB): domain Bacteria; phylum Pseudomonadota; class Gammaproteobacteria; order Burkholderiales; family Burkholderiaceae_C; genus Limnohabitans_A. The sequence continues at coordinate 4,690 of CANHUM010000139.1, read as the reverse complement.
TTTGTTTGAAGATGCGTTGCCTGCGCTGGCCTTCTGGAGCCAACGCATGCCGGTGGTGGCGTTGTCCAACGGCAATGCAGACGTGCACCGCGTGGGCATTGGTCAGCACTTTCACGCCAGCGTGAGTGCCCAGTCCTTGGGCGTGGCCAAGCCAGATTTGCGTATTTTTGCTGCGGGGGCCCAGGCCGCAGGCGTAGCACCCCACGAGGTGCTGCACATTGGCGACGATGCGCACGCCGACTGCGTGGGGGCCTTGGCCGCTGGCATGCAGGTGGCTTGGCTCAACCGCGAAGGCCACGACTGGACCCATGGCGACACCCGTCCCCACTTGCAGGTGCGAGACTTGCACGCGCTGTGTGCCTGCTGGCCGGATTACAGCCGCTAGAAAAAATGGCCGTTTGCAGAAACTGACAGGAGTTGGACATGACTTTGAAGATTTATGGCATTGGCGCGTCCCGCGCTGCGCGCCCCTTGTGGGTCGCACTCGAACTGGGCTTGCCTTTTGAACACATCCCAACACCGTATGCCGGTGGCGCGACCCGCACGCCGGAGTTTTTGGCGCTCAACCCCAATGGGCACATCCCGGTGGTGGTCGATGAGCGACCCGAAGGCGCTTTGACGGTCTGGGAAAGCATGGCTTGCGCTCTGTACATCGCCCGTGTGCACGGAAATCCCGATGGCCAGTCCATCACGCCCGCCAACGCCAGGGAGGAAGCTGAAGCCCTGCGCTGGAGTTTTTGGACCGTCTCCGAGCTGGAAAAAGACGCGCTCACCGTGCTGATGCACCGCATGGCGATGCCCCCAGACCAGCGCAAGCCTGAGCTGGCGGAACAAGCGGAAAGCCGCCTGAAAGTGCCGCTGGCTGTGCTGGAAAAGCACCTGCAAGCCCAAAACGCCCAAGGCAAGGCCTACTTGGCGGCCAACCGTTTCACCGTGGCTGATATTTGTGTGGCCAGTGTGGCCAGCTGGATTCGCCCAGCGGGAGGCTTGCTGGCGCAATACCCGTCCGTTTCAAACTGGCTGCAAGCCTGTGTGGATCGGCCTGCCCAAAAGCAGGCGCGTTTCATGAAGTGATGGATGAGCGGGCTGGCTCGGTCTTCAGAAACGCCCCAGAGCCTGCATTTTCCACGCCAGCCAAAGCTTGCGCAGCGGTGTGAGCGCAATGCGCTGGTGCAGCACCTGAAAGCCCGAGGCTTCGATTTCGCGCAGCAAGGTGCGGTAGATGCTGGCCATCATGAGGCCGGGTTTTTGGGCGCGGCGGTCGGCGGCGGGCAGCAGGGCCAGGGCTTCGTCGTAAAGGGCGTGGGCGCGGTCGGTCTGGAACTTCATCAACGCTTTGAATGGGTCTGAATAGTTGCGCTGCATCAGCTCGTTGGCCTTGACGCCAAAGCGTTGCTGCTCGTCCAGCGGCAGGTAGATGCGACCGCGCATGGCGTCTTCGCCGACGTCGCGGATGATGTTGGTCATCTGAAAAGCCAAACCCAGCTTGTGGGCGTAGGCGGTGGTGGCTTCATCGGTTTGGCCAAAGATGCGTGCGGCGACTTCGCCGACCACGCCGGCCACCAAATGACAGTATTTCGTCAGGCCCGGGAAGTCCAGGTAGCGGGTTTGGTTCAAGTCCATCTGGCAGCCTTCGATCACGGCCAGCAGGTGACGGCTTTCGATGCCGAAGGTGGGGGCCAGGGGCATGAGGGCATGCATGACAGGGTGGCTGGGCTGGCCTGCAAAGGATTGCAGCACTTCCTTTTGCCACCAGGCGAGTTTGGTGGCGGCCACGCCGGGGTCTTTGATTTCGTCGACCACGTCGTCCACCTCGCGGCAAAAGGCATAAAACGCGGTGATGGCCGCACGGCGCTCCGGGGGTAGAAACAGGAAGGCGTAATAAAAGCTGCTGCCCGAGGCAGCGGCTTTTTGCTGAACGTAGTCTTGCGGGTTCATGGGCTGCGATTCTCGCACCTAAAGAAGACAAGCCATGCGGGGATGAAAGGCAAGTTTCAAGCCGAGGTTCAGGGCTGGTGATCGCCAGACAATTTTTGCCATTGCTTCTTGAGCACGGCTCTGGAGCCCCAACCCAAGGCGATCCGTCCGAGCAGGATGCGTATTTCGTGGCGAGGCATTTTGACGTGATGCATCAAGGCTGCAGGTCCGGCCTGCCGCAGCAAAGCGATGGTCCGTGCACCAATCAGAGCGGGCAGGGCGCTGGCCACACGCAGGCGCACCGGATTGAGCGCCAGGGCGTAACGCAGGCCATCGGCCAGCTGCGCTTGGGTGTGGTCCAGCCACTGGGTGTAAAGCGGGGTCAGGGCTTTGAGCGTGTCTGAGTCAGGGGATTGGGTCGCAAGGGCGAGCATGGCCGGGTTCAGGCCCGCTTGTGCCAGCGTCTCAATGGGCCAGTAGCATCGCCCAGCGGCCAGGTCGCCCCCGGCGTCGCGGATGATGTTCAGACGCTGCAGGCCCATGCCGTATTCACGCCCGATGCGCATCATCTCGGCTTGAGGCAATTGGCCGTAGCCAGGCAGGAGGCGACCGCACAGCTCGGTCCAGAACTCGCCCACGCAACCGGCCACCAGCCAGGTGTAGTCGCTCAGCTCAACTTCGGTTTGCAAAGCTTGCAGGCCGCTGCCAAAACGGGCCATGTCCAGTTGTTGGCCCCGCGTGATGTGGCCCAGCACCTGGCGCACGCTGGCCTGATCAGCATCTGACAAGGTGTGCAGAAGCTGCAGGCATTGGGGAAGGGCTTGCATCAGGGCGCGTTCGTGCGGGTCAGTTTGTTGCTCGGCGAAGGCTTGCGTCAAGAGAGACAGTTCACGGCTTTTTTCGGCCGAAGTGTTCTGGGCGGCGATGGCTTGTGACATGAGGTCCAGCAAGACTTGGCGCTCGGCCAACGGCAGGGCTGTGGTGTCGGCCACGGTGTCGGTGGCGCGGGCCAGCAGGTAGCCGATGGCCACAGGGGCTTGCAGCGCTTTTGGCAGCAGGCGAATGGACAGATCAAACGAGCGCGAAACATGACGCAGCAGCGCACGTTGGGATGCACTCAGCCCAGGAGTCGTGGGTTGCTGCTGAAATGGGGAATGCGTGATCATGGTCAATGGCTATTGTCGCTTGACAAGCCAGAGCGCTTTGAATAGATTACTAACCAGTTAGTCATTACCATTCCAGTCAGTCGTTTTTATTCTCTGGATTTCCCATGCCCACTTTGATGCCTCTCGCCATCCGGCGTGTTCTATGGTTGTGCGCGATTGCCGCCAATGTGACTACTTTGGTGGCATGTTCGAAGACCGATGCCCCTCAAGAGCCCCTGCGCTCGGTCAAGCTGCACACGGTGGTCGGAACCGATCTGAACCTGGGAGGCGAGTACGCGGCCGAGGTGCGGGCGAGGGTGGAGTCGCGCTTGGGCTTTCGGGTGGGGGGCAAGCTGGTTCAGCGTCCCGCCGAGCCGGGTCAACGCGTGACCGCTGACCAGTTGCTGGCCTTGTTGGATGCGCAGGATTATCAGTTGGCCGCGCAAGCTGCACAGGCCCAGGTGAGTGCCGCGCAAAGTCAGCGAGATCTGGCGGCGGCCGATTTCAAGCGCTTTGAGGCTCTGAAGGCGCAGAACTTCATCAGTGGAGCCGAATTGGAGCGGCGCGAGGCAACCTTGAAGGCCGCCGATGCGGCCCTCAACCAAGCCAAAGCGCAGGCGCAGGCGCAAGGCAACCAGGCTGGCTATGCCCGTTTGACGGCCAGCCATGCGGGGGTCATCACTGCCGTTGAGGCCGAAGTGGGGCAGGTGGTGTCGGCAGGTCAGTCGGTGCTTCGGCTGGCGCACGATGGCCCACGCGATGCGGTGTTTGCTGTGTCCGAGTCGTCCATCCTGGCGATCAGGCCCGGTCTGAGCATGCAGGCTACGGTGCTGAGCACGGGCCAGACGGTGCAGGGCACGGTGCGCGAAATCGCCGCCAGTGCCGATCCGGTCACGCGCACCTATGCGGTCAAGCTGGCTCTGGCGCCGGGCGTGGGTGAAGCCTTGCCTCTGGGGGTCACTTTGAATGTGCGCGCACCCGGCGTACCCGGTCCTTTGACCTCGGCCATCAAATTGCCCACCAGCGCTTTGCGCCAGGAGGGGCAAAGCACGGCGGTGTGGGTGTTGGACGAAGCTACCATGACCGTCAACAGCCAAGCGGTGCAGCTGGGCCCAGTCGACGGCAACGAGGTGGTGGTGACCTCGGGACTGCGGCCCGGACAAAAGGTGGTCAGTGCCGGGGTGCATGTCTTGTCGCCCGGTCAGAAGGTCACGGTGTACAAGGCGGATGGCAAATGACCTTCTCCCGCACCTGCTTTGGCCCCCGCATCCAACCCTGCGCCTGTCAGTACACGGTGATCGCATGAGCCGCACCGACAACACCCGATTCAACCTCTCGCGCTGGGCGCTGGAGCACCCGGCCCTGACGCGCTACCTGATGGTGGTGCTGATGGTGTTGGGCATGGCTTCATATTTCCAGCTGGGGCAGGACGAAGATCCGCCCTTCACCTTCCGCGCCATGGTGGTGCGAGCCTACTGGCCGGGAGCCACCGCCGAGCAAGTGGCCGAGCAGGTGACCGACAAAATTGAACGCACACTGCAAGAGGTGCCATTCGCCGACAAGATCCGCAGTTATTCCAAGCCGGGCGAGGCGCAAATCATTTTCCAGATCAAGGACAACTCCAACCC
>CANHUM010000138.1 GCA_947463845.1 Comamonadaceae bacterium | reverse complement strand
GAACCCGCGACCCCCGGCGTGACAGGCCGGTATTCTAACCAACTGAACTACCACTCCGCGTGGCCGACAGCTTCGGGCTTTGCTCTCCGGAAAGTGCGCGCCCCAAGCGCTGCCGCAACTTGGCGTCCCCTAGGGGATTCGAACCCCGGTACTCACCGTGAAAGGGTGATTTCCTAGGCCTCTATACGATAGGGTCATAACCTGGACGGATTCTTTCGAATCGTTTCGACACTTTGGTGGAGGTAAGCGGGATCGAACCGCTGACCTCTTGCATGCCATGCAAGCGCTCTCCCAGCTGAGCTATACCCCCTATGGAACAACGTCGGGCATTGCTGCTTTTCGTTAAACCTCGTTGGTGTCGAGACTCGAATTATAGACAGATATTCAGGCGTTTTTCAAACGCGTCAGAATTTTTTCTCTTTGGCTCAAGGCGAGCACCGCGTCGAGGGATGGGGTTTGGGCAGTGCCCATGACCAACACACGCACGGGCATTGCCAACTGCGGCATCTTGAGACCGGTTTCGGCCAGGGTTTCCTTGATCACAGCTCCAATTGAGACTTTCTCCCATGTGCAGTTGGCCAGCTTGCCTGCCAACACCGCCAAGGCCGGCTTGACGGCGTCGGTGACATGCTGCGCCTTCTCATCGGCATGGGGCACCACATCCAGATAGAAGGCAGAGATCCATTGCGCCAGGACCACGAGGGTGTCACAGCGGTCCTTGAACAAACCACAAATGCTGACCAGTCGATCATCGGCCACCACACCCCGTTGAACCAGAAAAGGTTGAACATGCTGGGCCAGTTCCTCGTCAGGCAAGGCTTTGAGGTGCTGGGCGTTGACCCACTTGAGTTTGGCCTCGTCAAACTGTGCAGCACTGCGACCCAAATGGTCCAGATTGAACCATTCCAAAAACTGCGCACGACTGAAAATCTCGTCATCGCCATGACTCCAACCCAGTCGCGCCAGATAGTTGACCATGGCATCGGGCAAATAGCCTTCATCCCGGTAAGCTGTGACGGCCTTGGCACCGTTGCGCTTGCTCATCTTCTCGCCCTGCTCGTTCAAGACGGTGGGCAAGTGGGCATAAACCGGTGGCTCGTGGCCCAGGGCTTTGAAGATATTGATCTGACGTGGCGTATTGTTGACGTGGTCGTCGCCGCGGATCACGTGGGTGATCTGCATGTCGATGTCGTCCACCACCACGCAGAAGTTGTAAGTGGGCGTGCCATCAGGCCGGGCAATCACCAGATCATCCAACTCATCGTTGCGGATTTCGATGCGGCCTTTGACCTTGTCGTCCCAAGCCACCACGCCACCGATCGGGTTTTTGAAACGCAGCACGGGCTTCACGCCTTCAGGGACCGCAGGCAAGGTTTTGCCTTCTGCCGGACGCCAGGTGCCGTCATAACGAGGCTTTTCCTTGTTGGCCATCTGGCGCTCACGCAATGCGTCGAGCTCTTGCATGCTCATGTAGCAAGGGTAAACATGGCCCGCAGCCATCAGCTCGGCCAACACGGCTTTGTACCGGTCCATGCGTTGCATTTGGTAGAAGGGACCTTCGTCATGGTCCAGCCCCAGCCATGCCATCCCTTCAATGATCACATCGACCGAGGCTTGTGTGGAGCGGTCCAGATCGGTGTCTTCGATGCGCAAGATGAAGTCGCCGCCTGTGGCACGGGCAAAAGCCCAAGGGTACAAAGCCGAGCGGATGTTGCCCAGGTGAATGAAGCCCGTGGGCGATGGGGCAAAGCGGGTGCGCGTGCGTGCAGGGGTGCTCATATCAGAAGGTGTCGAGACCACGGGAGAGGTCTTTTTGGATGTCTTGCGGGTATTCGAGGCCAACGGCCACGCGGATCAGGCCTTGGCCAATGCCGGCGGCTTGGCGTTGGGCTTCGGTCAGGCGGCCATGCGATGTGCTGGCCGGATGAGCCACCAGGGTTTTGGTGTCGCCCAAGTTGGTGGACAGGGACAACATCTGCATCGCGTCGAGCACATGAAACGCACGTGTACGGGCTTGCTCGGGACCATCGGCCTTCACGTCAAAAGACACAACCGCGCCGCCCAGCCCGGACATCTGGCGCATGGCCAGGTCGTGCTGCGGGTGGCTGGCCAGGCCGGGGTAGTGCACACGCGCAACCGAAGGGTGCTTTTCCAGCCATTCGGCCAGGATTTGGGCACGTGCGGTTTGGGCACGCATCCGCAAATCCAGGGTTTCAAGACCTTTGAGCACCACCCAGGCGTTGAAGGGGGCAAGCGTCATGCCGCCGCTTTTGAGCACGGGCAAAAACTTCTCGGTGATCATCTGCTGCGGTGCGCACAACGCGCCCGCCAACACCCGGCCCTGACCATCCAGGTACTTGGTGCCCGAATGCATGATGATGTCAGCCCCCATGGTCACGGGGCGCTGCAGTGCGGGCGTGGCAAAGCAGTTGTCCACGGCAAACAAGGCTCCTGCGTTATGCGCCATGTCGGCCAGGGCCTGGATATCGCACACCTCGGTCAAGGGGTTGGTCGGCGTTTCAGCAAAAAACAGCCGCGTGTTGGGGCGGATGGCGGCTTGCCACTCCTTCAGGTCGGTTTGCGAGACGAAGCTGGACTCCACACCGAACTTGGCAAGGTCCGAGCCGATCAGCTTGATGGTCGAGCCGAACATCGAGCGCGAGCACACCACATGGTCGCCCGCTTTGAGCAAGCCCATGCACATCATCAAGATGGCGGACATGCCCGAGGCTGTGCCCATGGCAGCTTCGGTGCCCTCCATGGCAGCCAGGCGCATTTCCATGCTGGCCACCGTAGGGTTGCCATAGCGGCCGTAGGTGTAGCCCTCTTCATCGCCCGCAAATCGGGCGGCGGCTGAAGCAGCCGTGGGTTGCACATAGCCGCTGGTCAGGTACAGGGCCTCGGAGTTTTCACCATATTGGCTACGCTCCACAGCGGCGCGTACCGCCAGGGTGTCAAGGTGCAGGTCGTCAAATCGGTTGGATTCGGTCATGGCGGGCTCTCACACGCTGGCGTTGGGCAAAGCCAAACGGGAATGGTCGTCATCACCCTCCTCCACCTGGAGTCGGGTTTCGTTCAAACGGGTGATGTCATCGATCGAAATATCGCCCGTGACATACACACCATCAAAGCAGGACGCATCAAAGTCGGACAGCGCGCCTGCGGCGTTGACACGCGCCTGGGCCACGGCTGACTTCATGGCGTCCACGTCCTGGTAAATCAAGGCGTCACAGCCAATGATCTGGCGGACCTCTTCAATACTGCGACCATGGGCCACCAATTCTTCCTTGGTGGGCATGTCGATGCCGTAGACGTTGGGGTAGCGTACAGGCGGCGCGGCGCTGGCCAGATAAACCTTGCGGGCACCCGCATCACGTGCCATCTGAACGATCTCGCGGCTGGTGGTACCGCGCACGATGGAGTCGTCCACCAGCAACACATTGCGGCCCTTGAATTCGCTGACGATGACGTTGAGTTTTTGGCGCACCGATTTCTTGCGTACCGCCTGACCCGGCATGATGAAGGTACGACCCACATAACGGTTTTTCACAAAACCTTCGCGGTAGGGGATGCCCAACAGATGCGCAAGTTGCGTCGCGCTGGGGCGACTGGACTCGGGGATCGGAATGACCACATCGATGTCGTTGGGCGGCACGGTGGAGATGACACGCTTGGCCAGGGTTTCGCCCAAATTCAGGCGGGCCTGGTAAACCGAGATGCCGTCCAGGGTGGAGTCGGGGCGAGCCAGGTAGACGTACTCGAAAATGCAGGGGCTCAATTGCGATTTGTCAGCACAGGGCTGGGCATGCATCTGACCGTCCAGGTCTACAAAAATCGCCTCGCCAGGCGCTACATCCCGCTCAAACTGGTGGCCTGTGCCATCCAATGCCACCGATTCGCTGGCCAGCATGATGGTGCCGTCAGCACCACGACCCATGCACAGCGGGCGGATGCCGTGTGGGTCACGGAAGGCCACCAGCCCATGACCTGCAATCAAGGCAATGACCGCGTAAGAACCTTTGACACGTCGGTTCACGCCACGCACGGCGTTGAACACGTCCACAGGTTTGAGCGGCAATCCGCGTGTCGTTTTCTCCAGCTCGTGGGCCAGCACATTGAGCAGGACTTCGGAGTCGCTTTCGGTGTTGATGTGGCGGTGGTCGTTGGAGAACAACTCGGCCTTGAGCGCATGCGCATTGGTCAGGTTGCCGTTGTGCACCAGCACCAGGCCAAAGGGAGCGTTGACATAGAAAGGTTGGGCTTCTTCTTCGCTGAAGGCGTTGCCTGCCGTGGGGTATCGCACCTGGCCCAAACCACAGTTGCCGGGGAGGCTGCGCATGTTGCGGGTGCGGAATACATCGCGCACCATGCCTTTGGCCTTGTGCATGAAAAACTTGCGATCGCGTTGCGTGACGATGCCGGCCGCATCCTGACCCCGATGCTGCAGCAGGAGCAGGCCATCGTAAATCAGTTGATTGACTGGTGCGTTACTGACGACACCAACGATTCCACACATAAATTGTTATCCGTTCAATGATGGCTTTGCCTTGAAACACTCAAGGCAAGAATTCGAGAAATTTATCCGGCAGCAAAGGCTTGAGGCCATTGAGCGCTGTTTCCAGCCAAACTGGGCCCACCGCCTCTTTCCACCAAGGCTCGGATGACATGCCCAACAGCTGCAACAACACGGTGGCCGCCAACAAAATCACCACCCCTCGGGCCAAGCCAAACAGTGCCCCCAAAGAACGGTCGACGGGCCTGAGTCCCACCGTCTCGACCAGTTTTTTGATCAACCAGGACAACATGCCCGATGCACACAAGGTGGCCACGAACACCAGCACAAAGGCCACAGCGTACTGAACAGATGCGGGAGCCCCCTGGACAAAAGGCAACAGAGCGACTGCGTCAGCAGCCAGCCATTGAGCCACGATGAATGCCGCGATCCAACCGGCCAATGACAG
>CANHUM010000137.1 GCA_947463845.1 Comamonadaceae bacterium | reverse complement strand
CGTCGATGATGCTGTTGACGTATTCGGTGTCTTCTTTTTCAGGGTTGGTGTCGTCAAAGCGCAGGTGGCACACGCCGCCGTACTCTTGTGCCAGCCCAAAGTTGATGCAGATGCTTTTGGCATGGCCCACATGCAAATAGCCGTTGGGCTCGGGCGGAAAGCGGGTGCGGATCTTGGCCGGGTCGGGTTGGCCCTGGGCATGGTGCGCGGCGTCTCCAGGGCTGCCTGCCCAGCGGCGGGTGGCATAGGTGCCTTGCTCCAGGTCTTTTTCGATGATTTGGCGCAAAAAGTTGCTGACTTTGTGGTCGGCGCTGGTGTCAGGGGTCGGGGTGGTCATAGCGCTTGATTTTAGGGGCTGGCGCAGACCTGACCTGGCCGTGCCTGTTACGAATGGAAACCACTGTAAAGCGCGGTCGGTGCACCAAAGCTCAGTCTGCCGCGCTAAGGATGAGGGGAGCCTGCCCTCAAGAAAAGCCAACGTCACCCAAGGAACTTTGTCATGCCTGATCTGTTCAAACCGTCATTTTCAAGAGCCATCGCGCTGCTCGGCCTGCTGGGCCTGGGTCTGGCCCAGGTGGGCTGCGCCCATCCGGTGGTGGTCGAGCCCTCTGTTTCTGTGCACTCGCGCATCGGCCATTTCCCGGTGTATGCCCAGGTGGGCGTGCCCGGCCCGGTGATTTATGGCCCGCCGCCCCGCGTGATTTACGCCCCGCCACCGCCGCCCCGTGTGGTGTATGTACCGCCTGTGTATGCGCCGCGAATTGTTGCGCCGTTGAGCGGCTGGGGGCACGGACATGACGGTCGCCAACGGGGCCATGAGCGCAAGCACTTTCGGCACGACGACGGGGGGCGCGGGCGCAACAGTTGGGGCCATCGGGACGAATGGCGTCGTTGAGCATCAGTTTTCACCCCTGCCTCAACCAGCAACGATAATCCAAGGAGTTTTTTGAGGAGCGTTCGTGGATTTGATGCTGTTGCTGAAAGCCGCCGTGATGGGGGTGGTCGAGGGTTTGACCGAGTTCTTGCCGATCTCGTCCACCGGGCATTTGATTTTGGCCGGGGCTTTGCTGGGCTTTGACGACGACAAGGCCAAGGTGTTTGACATCGCCATCCAGACGGGTGCGATTTTGGCGGTGATCATTGTGTATTGGCAAAAAATCAGCACCACGGTGCGTGCCTTGCCGCGCAGTGCCGATGCCCAGCGTTTTGCGCTGAATGTGTTCATTGCTTTTGTGCCCGCCGTCATGTTGGGCCTGTTGTTTGGCAAGGCCATCAAGGCCAACCTGTTCACGCCCGAAGTGGTGGCGACCAGTTTCATCATTGGCGGCTTCATCATTTTGTGGGCCGAGCGCCGACAGGCCCGTGCGGTGCACATTGGCGAGGTGGAAGACATGCGCTGGCAAGACGCCTTGAAGGTGGGTTTGGTGCAGTGCCTGGCCATGATTCCGGGCACCAGCCGCAGCGGTGCGACCATCATTGGGGGCATGTTGCTGGGCATGTCGCGCAAGGCGGCGACCGATTTTTCTTTTTACTTGGCGATTCCGACACTGATCGGGGCGGGTGCATACAGCCTGTACAAAGACCGTGCCTTGCTGAGCATGGCCGACGCGCCGATGTTTGCTGTGGGCCTGGTGTTTTCGTTTTTGAGCGCCTGGGTGTGTGTGCGTTGGTTGCTCAAGTTCATTTCGACCAACAGCTTCGAAATTTTCGCTTGGTACCGGATCGTGTTCGGTCTGGTGGTGCTGGGCACCAGCTACACCGGGCTGGTGAGCTGGGCGGCCTGATCAGGCCCCCAGATTGCGCAGCGATGCCTCAATTGCCGCTGCTGTGGCCAGCGGTTTTTCCATGGGCACGAGGTGTGAACCGTCGAGCATCATCACGCGGCCTTTGACGACCTGGTGGGTCAGGTCGGTGCCAGCCTGGCGCATTTCGGCCGAGTGTGTGCCACCGATGAAGGCGACGGGGCATTTGAGGGGCTTGCGTTTGAGCAGGCTGTCGAGTTTGTGCGGCAGGCTGTTGTAGATGGCGGTTTCCACATCGCGGTCAAAGCTCAAGACGCGTTGCCCGTTTTCCTCATGGGTGCCGTATTCGATGTAATCGCGCAAGACCTGCGGGTCCCAGCGGGCAAAGGACTTTTTGTGTTGAAAGCTTTCCAGCGCCGCCTGAGCGTCGGGCCAATGGTTGCGGCGCTTTTGGCTGATGCGCCCGGGTGAGAGGGCGCCCACCAAGGCGGTGCGTTTGGCCAGGCCCAGCGTGGTGGCCCGCCAACCGCCCAGCACCGGCGAGTCGATCAGCAAAACGCCGCGTGCGAGTTCTGGGTGGTGCGCAGCGCACATCAAACTCAAGATGCCCCCCAGTGAATGACCAACCAGGAATGCGGGTTCACCATCGCCTTGTTGGTCACGCACAAACTGGGTCAGCTGCTGTACCAGGTGGGGCCAGTTGTTGGTGACGGGGTATTGCGGGTCGTGGCCCAATTTTTCGATGGCATCGACCTGAAAGCCGCGCTGGCGCAAGCTGTCCAGCATCATCTTGTAGGTGCTGGCCGGGAAGCTGTTGCCGTGCGAGAAGATGATGCGGGCATTCATCAAATCAGTTTCTCTTCAGGCGTGGTGATTTTCTTGAGCAAGGCGTTGCGTTGTGCGGACACCATCAGCGGAATCTCGGTGGCACCGCCGTTCCACATGGGGTCTTCGATGCTGTCGAACATTTGGCGCAGTTTGTCGCCCCAGCTGCTGCGCAGCATTTTGAAGTAGGGGTTGTGTTCGTCGATGCACATGATGCGGTCGGTCTGCAGGCTGCCCGCCTGGTAAACCACCATGTCCAGCGGCAGACCCACCGACAGGTTGGATTTGAGGGTGGAGTCCATCGACACCAGGGCGCATTTGGCCGCTTCGTCCAGCGGGGTGTTGGGGGTGATGACACGGTCCAGAACCGGTTTGCCGTATTTGGATTCGCCAATCTGGAAGTAGGGCGTCTCGTCGGTGGCTTCGATGAAGTTACCGGGCGAATAGATCTGGAACAGGCGCATGCCTTCGCCGCCGATCTGGCCACCAAAGATCATGGATACGTTGAACTCCACACCCGAGGCACGCAGCGCAGCGGCGTCGCGCTCGTAGACGCGGCGCACGGCTGCGCCCAGAACGCGGGTGGCGTCGAACATGCTTTTCGCATTCCAGATGGTCAGCGGCTCGTCCTGCCCGGGCTCGACCAATTTTTCGACCTGCAGCACTTCGCGCACCGACTGCGAAATGCTCAGGTTGCCCGCCGACAGCAGTGTCATGAAGCGGTCGCCTGCTTTTTCGTAGACGATCATTTTGCGGAAGGTGCTGATCTGGTCCAGGCCCGCGTTGGTGCGGGAGTCGGACAAGAACACCAGTCCGGCGCGGGTTTTGACGGCAACGCAGTAGGTCATGTGAAGGCTCTTCAGTTTTTAGGCAGCATGCGCTGCAGGGCGTACAGGGCGTCGAGCGCTTCGCGGGGGCTGAGCGCGTCGGGGTTGATTTGGGCCAGGGCCGCTTCCACTGGGGAAGGGCCTGCCGCTTCGGCTTCGGGGGGCGCGGCGAAGAGGTCCACCTGTTGGCGGCTTTCTGTGGCGCCGGCTTCGAGTGCGCTGAGCGCGTGGCGGGCATGACTGAGCACGGCCGCAGGCATGCCCGCCAGCCGCGCCACCTGCACGCCATAGCTTTTGCTGGCGGGGCCGGGTTGCAATTCGTGCAAGAACACAATCGATGCGCCCGACTCGGCTGCGCTCACATGCATGTTGACAGCGGCGGTGTGCGTGGCCGGAAACTCGGTCAGCTCAAAGTAGTGCGTGGCAAACAGCGCAAACGCTTGCGTCTTGTTGTGCAGGTGCGTGGCGATGCCGCTGGCCAGGGCCAGGCCGTCAAAAGTCGAGGTGCCCCGTCCAATCTCGTCCATCAGCACCAGGCTGTGCGGTGTGGCGTTGTGCAAGATTTGCGCGGCCTCGGTCATCTCCAGCATGAAGGTGGACTGGGCATTGGCCAGGTCATCGGCCGCACCGATCCGGGTGTGGATGGCGTCAATCGGCCCAAGACGGCAGCGGCTGGCAGGCACATGGCTGCCGATGCTGGCCAGCAGAACGATCAACGCCACTTGGCGCATGTAGGTCGATTTGCCGCCCATGTTGGGGCCTGTGATGATTTGCAAACGCTGCTTGCTGCCCAGCACCGTGTCGTTGGCGATGAAGCTTGCGCCCGACATCTGGGCCAGCCGCGCCTCCACCACCGGGTGGCGGCCCTGGCGGATTTCGATGCAGGGTTCTTTGGTGAATTCGGGGGCGCACCAATGGAGGGTGAGCGAGCGCTCGGTCAGCGCACACAGCACGTCGAGCGAGGCCATGGCCTGCGCCAAAGCAGTGAGGGCGGGCACAAAAGGCTGCAATTGGTCGAGCAGGCCTTCGTAAAGCCATTTTTCGCGGGCCAATGCGCGCTCTTGCGCCGACAGGGCTTTGTCTTCAAAAGCCTTCAGTTCGGGCGTGATGAAGCGCTCGGCGTTTTTCAGGGTCTGACGGCGGCGGTAGTCATCAGGGACTTTGTCCAGCTGGCCTTGCGTGACCTCGATGTAAAAGCCGTGCACCTTGTTGAACTGCACCCGCAGGTTGGCAATGCCGGTGCGTTCTTTTTCGCGGGTCTCCAGGTCGAGCAAGAAGGTATCGCAGTTGGTCTGGATGCCGCGCAGCTCGTCCAGCTCGGCGTCCAGGCCATCGGCGATCACGCCACCGTCGCGCACCAGGGCAGCGGGTTCTTCGAGCAAAGCCATTTGCAGCAGCTCGGCGCAATTTGTGGGTGGCGTGAGCCAGCGGGCCATGCCGGCCAGCAAAGTGCCGGGTTCAGGCTGAAGGGCTTGCAGTTGTGCGGACAGAGCAGCCGCCCGTGCCAGCGCATGGCGCAGGGCCACCAGCTCGCGCGGACGCACCTGGCGCAGCGCGGTGCGGGCGGTGATGCGCTCCACGTCGCTTGCGCCCTTGAGT
>CANHUM010000136.1 GCA_947463845.1 Comamonadaceae bacterium | reverse complement strand
TGATTCAAGTTGCTGCAGTTCAGCCAGCGTGTTGGCGTTGGCAAAGGCGTGTGGACTGTCATGGGCCAAGTCAAAGGGCACGGTGGCGCAACGGTGCAGACCCGTCCACGCATCGATCTTTCGGCCACCGCCTTGGGTGAATGCCTTCAGGCTTGCGAGTAACTCGATCTTGAGCAGACAAAAAACGGGTTGGTGGCGCACCGTGCCGTCAGCCTCGGGCGCTGCGGCCATGGCCAGGTCGGCGCCTTGCTCATTCATGGCTTGCTTCATCCGTTCTGCCAGATCCAGTGGAAACAGCGGGGTGTCGCAAGGCACCGTGAGCAAAAGAGGTGTTTCGCAACGTTCAAGACCCGTGAGGAAACCGGCCAGCGGTCCTGCAAAGTCGTCCAGGCTGTCGGGGCAGACCGGCAAACCCAGCGATGCGTAGGCTGCATGGTTTCGGTTGGCGTTGATCAGCACGGTGTGCAGCGGCAGACTTTGTTTTTGCAGGCGCATCAGGGTTTGCTGAGCCAGGGGCAGGCCACGGAATTTTTGCAGTCCCTTGTCCACACCACCCATGCGCAGCCCTCGTCCGCCTGCCAGGATCAATCCGGTGATGGAGGGCGCTGCTTGCTGGTCGAAGGGCATGGTCTTCAGCCCCCGATGTAGCTCATTTCCACCCGGCGGCTCGGAGCATGCGTTGTGTCTGCTCCCTGCTGGCTGCGCAGTACCGAATATTGGTCGTGGCGCCCGCGCCAGATCGCGTCCACGGTGGCAGCCAGTTCACCATTGCTTTTCGTCGGATCGCGCAAGAGCTGGCGCAGGTCATAGCCCTGGCTGGCAAATAAGCACAGGTACAGGCGGCCCTCCGTGGAGAGTCGGGCGCGGTTGCAGTCGCCACAAAAGGCCTGGGTCACGCTGCTGATGACGCCAATTTCGCCCAAAGTCGGGTCGTAAAGGCCTTGCGCGTCGGCGTAGCCCCAACGTTCGGCGGTCTCGCCTGGGGCAGAAGGGTCCAGTTGCACCAAGGGCAGCTCAGTTTGCAGCAAGCGAATGACCTCGGCGCTGGGCAGCACTTCGTCCATGCGCCAGCCATTCGTCGCGCCCACGTCCATGTACTCGATAAAACGCAGCACGATGCCTGTGCCCCGAAAATGCCGGGCCATGGACAAAATTTCATGGTCATTGGTTCCACGCTTGACCACCATGTTGACCTTGATGGGTCCCAGGCCAGCTGCACGGGCTGCTTCGATCCCGGCCAGCACATCGGTCACCGGAAAATCCACATCGTTCATTTGTCGAAACACCGCATCGTCCAGACCGTCCAGACTCACGGTGACGCGTTGCAGACCGGCGTCTTTCAGACTTTGGGCTTTGCGTGCCAGCAGGGAACCGTTGGTGGTCAGCGTCAGATCCAGCGCTTGCCCATCAGGTGTGCGCAGGGCGGCCAGTTGCGCGATCAGGATTTCGATGTTCTTGCGCAGCAGGGGCTCACCGCCCGTGAGACGGATTTTGCGAACGCCCCGGTCTACAAACACGCTGGCGATGCGGGTGATTTCTTCAAAGCTGAGCAACTGGTCATGTGGCAAGTAGGCATAGTCTTTGTCAAAGACTTCCTTGGGCATGCAATAGCTGCAGCGGAAGTTGCAACGGTCGGTCACACTGATGCGCAAATCCGTCAAGGGCCGGCGCAGTCTGTCCACAGGCAGGGCGCTCAGGTCTTGTTCTGCCAATAAAGGTGGCAGGGGCAGGATAGGGGGGCGCTGGTCAAGCAGCGCAATGACGCGTTCAGACATAGGCGAAGATTGTGCCTTCAAACCTGCAAACCGGTATCGTGGACATGTTCCCATGACGGGGGATGCCGCGCCCGGCGGGGGAGCAGTTCAGCCGTGCTGGATGGCCACAGTTTTGAGTTGGGTGAAACCCAACAACGCTTCGAGGCCTTTTTCGCGACCATAGCCCGATGACTTGACGCCTCCAAAGGGCAGCTCGACCCCGCCCGCAGCGCCATAGTTGTTGATGAACACCTGACCGCTGCGAACACGTTTGGCCATGCGGAACTGCCGTCCGCCGTCGCGCGTCCAGATGCCGGCGACCAGTCCGAACTCGGTGGCGTTGGCCAAATCGACGGCGTGGTCCTCGTCCGTGAAGGCCATGGCCGAGAGCACCGGGCCAAATACCTCTTCTTGCGCCAGGCGGTGCTTGACCGGAACGTCGCGCAGGAGCACCGGGGCTTGGTAAAAACCACCTGAAGGCACACCGGAGGCAATCTGGCCTTGGGCCACAGTGGCGATACCGTCGGTGCGAGCCTGGTCCAGAAAGCCGGTCACGCGTTCGAGCTGGCTGGCTCGGATGAGGGGGCCGAGATCCAGGTTCATGGCGGCCGAGCCGACTTGAAGGCGGCTGAAAGCTTCGCCCAGGCGTTCAAGCAATGGCTCGTAAATGCTTTGTTGGATCAAAACGCGTGAGCCTGCGCTGCAGGTCTGGCCCGAGTTCTGCACGATGGCATTGACCACGACCGGAACGGCCGCTTCCAGATCGGCGTCCTCAAAGATGATTTGCGGACTTTTGCCGCCCAATTCCAGCGTGACCGGGCAATGCCGCTCGGCGGCCACCTGCTGGATGAGTGTGCCCACGCGTGGACTGCCGGTGAAGCTGAGGTGGTCGATGCCCGGGTGGCGGGCCAGTGCGTCGCCCACCTCGTGGCCGTAGCCCGTGACGATGTTCAGGGCACCCGCCGGGAAGCCCACTTCGGCAGCCAGCTGGGCCACCCGGATCAGGCTCAGACAGGCATCTTCTGAAGGCTTGACGACGCAGGCATTGCCTGCGGCCAAAGCGCCGCCCACGCTGCGGCCAAAAATCTGCATGGGGTAGTTCCAGGGAATCACATGCCCTGTCACGCCGTGCGGCTCGCGCCAGGTCAGGACGCTGTAACCGTTTTGGTAGGGCAGTGTCTCGCCATGCAGCTTGTCGCAGGCCCCCGCATAAAACTCGAAGTAGCGGGCCAGTGCCACGGCGTCGGCAGTGGCTTGCCGTGTGGGCTTGCCACAGTCTCGTTGTTCCAGCGAGGCGAGTTCCTGGGCAAGCTCGGTCACCTTCCGGGACAGTGCCATCAACAAGCGCCCGCGCTCGGTACCGGTGAGTCGGCCCCAAGCGCCGTTGAACGCAGAGCGCGCCGCTTGCACCGCTAGGTCGATGTCGGCAGCCTGGCTGCGCGCAATCTGTTCAAAGACCTGGCCGTCAGAGGGGTCCAGCACATCGATGGACTGTCCTGCCAGCGCTCGGGTGGATTGGTTGGCGATGAAATTCAATGGCATATGCCCCATTGTGGGCATGCACGCGATTTTGCAAATCACCCATGGGACATGGTCATGAAAAAGGCCCGCCTGAGCGGGCCTGAATGGGGCAAGGTCTTTCAGCTGCCGTGAAAACTCATCACCAGGGGAACGATGAGGAGCGCCACGATGTTGATGATCTTGATCAGAGGATTGATGGCCGGGCCAGCGGTGTCCTTGTAGGGGTCGCCCACGGTGTCGCCGGTCACGGCGGCCTTGTGCGCCTCGGATCCTTTGCCGCCGTGGTGGCCATCTTCGATGTACTTTTTGGCGTTGTCCCAGGCACCGCCGCCGGTGCACATCGAAATGGCCACAAACAAGCCGGTAATGATGGTGCCCATGAGCAAGCCACCCAGTGCCTTGGGCCCCAGGATCAGGCCCACCAGAATCGGAACCACCACGGGCAAGAGGCTCGGAACGATCATTTCCTTGATCGCGGCACTCGTCAGCATGTCCACGGCTTTGCCGTATTCGGGCTTGGCGGTGCCTTCCATGATGCCGGGGATTTCCTTGAACTGACGGCGCACTTCGACCACCACACTGCCGGCGGCGCGGCCAACAGCTTCCATCGCCATGGCGCCAAACAGGTAGGGGATCAGGCCACCGATGAACAGGCCGATGATCACTAGCGGGTCGGACAGGTCAAAGCGGATGACTTTGCCGTAAACCTCGAGTTTGTGGGTGTAGTCGGCGAACAGGACCAAAGAAGCCAGACCCGCCGAGCCAATGGCGTAGCCTTTTGTTACGGCCTTGGTGGTGTTGCCCACAGCATCCAACGGGTCGGTGATGTCACGCACACTGCTGGGCAACTCGGCCATTTCGGCAATGCCGCCCGCGTTGTCGGTGATGGGGCCATAGGCATCCAGTGCCACCACGATGCCGGCCATGGACAACATGGACATGGCGGCCACCGCGATGCCATACAAGCCAGCCAGTGCATAGGCGCTCCAGATGGCCAGGCAGACAAACATCACGGGCCAGGCGGTGGAGCGCATGGAGACGCCCAGACCGGCAATGATGTTGGTACCGTGCCCAGTGGTGGAGGCCTGAGCGATGTGCTGCACCGGTTTGTATTGCGTGCCCGTGTAGAACTCGGTGATCCAGACCAGGGCGGCCGTGAGCACTAGGCCTACCGTGCAGGCACCAAACAACTTCATTTGCGCCCCGGTTCCGCCCAAGGCGTTGTCGGGCATGAGCCAGATGGTCACAAAGTAAAAGGCGATCAATGACAGCACGCCCGAGATGGCCAGACCCTTGTACAAAGCGGGCATCACATTGGTCATGCCGGGGGAGGCCTTGACGACGAAGCAGCCAATGATGGAGGCCACGATCGACACGGCGCCCAGGGCCAGCGGGTATAAAACGGCCTGGCCAGGCGCTGCCGAGACCAGCAGGGCACCCAGCACCATGGTGGCGATCAGGGTCACCGCATAGGTTTCGAACAGGTCGGCCGCCATGCCGGCGCAGTCACCCACGTTGTCGCCCACGTTGTCGGCGATCACGGCCGGGTTGCGGGGGTCGTCTTCGGGAATGCCGGCTTCGACTTTGCCGACCAAGTCGGCACCCACGTCAGCGCCTTTGGTGAAGATGCCGCCACCCAGACGGGCAAAAATCGAAATCAGCGAGGAGCCAAAAGCAAAGCCGATCAAGGGGTTGAGCAAGGTGGCGAGATTCTTGTCAGGTGTCAGGTTGCCGTTGCCCACCAGGAACCAGTAAAAG
>CANHUM010000135.1 GCA_947463845.1 Comamonadaceae bacterium | reverse complement strand
GCAAGATGTTGGAGAACTCTTCAATGAAGGTTTCGAGCTTGATGGCAATGCGGTCCACATCGTGCGAAAAGCGGTTGTAGGCCAGCACAGCCGGAATGGCGGCAAACAGACCAATGGCGGTGGCCACCAGCGCTTCGGCGATGCCCGGTGCCACCACCGCCAGCGTGACCTGCTGCAAACTCGCCAGCCCGGTAAACGCGTGCATGATGCCCCAGACCGTGCCAAACAAGCCTACATAGGGCGAGATGGAGCCCACCGAGGCGAGGAAGGCCAGTTGCGATTCGGCCACGTCCATCTCGCGCTGAAAGCTGGCCCGCATGGCGCGGCGAGCGCCATCGAGCAAGGTGCCTGTGTCGGTGATGCGGCGCTCGCGCAGCTTCTGGTATTCGCGCATGCCACTGGCAAAAATGCGTTCCATGGGCCCGGACAGTTTGGCGTTTTGGCTGGCCGCGTTGAACAGCTCGTTCAGGCTGGTGCCGGACCAGAAGACCCGTTCAAACTCGTCGTTCAGGTTTTTGATGCGTTTGATGGCGGTGATTTTGCGCACGATGGCGGCCCAGCTGGACACCGAGATGCCGAGCAAAATCAGCACCACCAACTGCACAACAAAACTGGCCTCCAGCAAGAGCGAGACGATGGACATGTCTTGGTTCATTTCAGGGCTTCCAGAACAGGGGCCGGGATACGGCCAGGTTTCAAGTTGGTGCAGTCAACCCAGCCCAGGCGTATGGTGCCTTCGGCCAGGAGTCGGTCGCTGCTTGGAGTTTGGCCCGGTGTGCGCAGATAAGCACGCTGGGCAATGGTCAGGCTGGCTTTGCCACCGCTTTGCAACTCGGCGGTCACCACCAGGGTGTCATCCAGGCGGGCGGGTGCGTGGTACTTCACAGTCGTTTCACTCACCACAAACATCCCGCCTGATTCGTCACGCAGCACCTGCTGGCCAAAGCCCAGTGTGCGCAACCATTCGGTGCGGGCCCGCTCAAAAAATTTGAGGTAGTTGGCATAAAACACAATACCGCCCGCGTCGGTGTCTTCCCAATAAACGCGGATGGGGTGTTCAAAAATGCTGGGGCTGGGGGTGCTCATGGCTGCAACCAGGCTTTCAGGCGGGCAATGGCCGTTTGCAATTCGGCCATCGAGTTGGCTGTGGAAAAGCGTACAAATCGGTCCGTCTGGTCAGCGCCAAAGTCCCGCCCGGGCGTGATGGCCACATGGGCGTGTTCCAGCGCGGAAAAGGCAAATTCCCAACTGTCTTGGAGGCCCAGCTTTTGGCAGGCTGCAGTGCAGTCGGCCCAGGCGTAAAACGCGCCATCCGGGGCCACGGGTACTGTCAGGCCCAGGTCGTTCAGGGCCGGGATGAAG
The DNA here is from genome assembly GCA_947463845.1 of Comamonadaceae bacterium. GTDB lineage: Bacteria > Pseudomonadota > Gammaproteobacteria > Burkholderiales > Burkholderiaceae_C > Limnohabitans_A. The sequence continues at coordinate 3,676 of CANHUM010000135.1, read as the reverse complement.
TAGTCGCGCCGGGCTTTGAACTCGGCGCGGCGGCGCTCGTATTCGGCCAGGCTCTGCGGCTCAAAGCAGGCCAGGGCCGCTTGTTGGGCCACGCTGCTGGCGCAAATGAACAGGTTTTGCGCCAAACGTTCCAGCACAGGCGTGAGTTGCTCGGGCACCACCAGCCAGCCTAGGCGCCAGCCGGTCATGTTGAAGTACTTGCTGAAACTGTTGATGCTGATGACATCGTCGCCCAAAGCCAGGGCACTCTGGCCAAAGGCCTCGTCGTGGCTCAGGCCCAGGTAAATCTCGTCGATCAGGGTGATGCCGCCACGGCTGCGCACCACCTCCACAATGCGGGCCAGCTCCGCCGGGTCAATGGAAGTGCCGGTGGGGTTGGAAGGCGAGGCCAGCAAGACGCCACGGGTTTGGGGGGTCCAGGCCTGCGCCACTTTGGCTGCGCTGAGTTGAAAGCGTTCTTCGGCCGTGGTGGGCAGCAAGACCGCTTTGCCCTCCGCGGCACTCACAAAGTGCCGGTTGCAGGGGTAGCTCGGGTCGGGCATGAGGATTTCATCGCCGCGCTCGATCAGGGCCAGGCAGGCCAACTGCAAAGCCGCCGACGCGCCCGCAGTGACCACGATGCGGCTGGCGGGCACTTGCACGCCAAAGCGCTGCAAGTACCAAGCGCTGATGGCCTGGCGCAAAGCGTCCAGGCCCAGCGCAGGGGTGTATTGGGTTTGGCCAGATGCGACAACGGCCTGCGCAGCCGCTTGCACCCGGGGCGGCGCAGTGAAGTCGGGCTCGCCAATGTTCAAAAACACCACGGGCCGGTCGGTGTGTGCGACCTCGCGGGCTTTTTGCGAAGCGGCTTTGGCCACTTCCATCACCCAAAAAGGTTCGATCCGCTCTGCACGCTCAGAAATGCGCATGTTGTCTGGTGTGTCGGTTTTATTTGGCGCGGCCGGACTGGCGATCGGCCTGCACTTCGGCGCTGCGCAACTCGGGGGCCAGACCGTTCAGCACGGCGTTGACATATTTGTGCCCGTCGGTGCCGCCAAAGTCCTTGGCCAGTTCGATGCACTCGTTGAGCACCACGCGCCAGGGCACATCCAGGCAGTGCTGCATTTCATACACGCCAATCCACATGATGGCCCGCTCAACAGGCGAGATTTCGGCAAAACTGCGGTCCAACTTGGGCGCGATCAGGGCGTCCAGCGCCTGCGCCTGTTCGATGCAGCCATAAAGCAGGGCGTCGTAATGGGCTGAATCGGCTTTGTGAAACCCCGACAAATCGCGTGTGAAGACGTCGATGTCCGACGCTTCGTTGCGCCCCACCAGGTGCTGGTACAGCGCCTGCAAGGCGAATTCACGCGAGCGGCTGCGGGCGGGCTTGGCGGACGACTTGCGCGTACCCGCCGCTGGCTTTTGGCCTGCGTCTGCGGTGTCCGGGGTGCTGCTGGCTTCGGTCATGGGGTGGGCTCTTCGTCGTCCAATTCGTCGGCCAGCTCGGCCATGTCGGCCGACAGATCGTCCATGATGCAGGCCATCTCCACCGCCACGCGGGCCGCATCGCGGCCTTTTTCGGTTTGGCGCACGATGGCTTGTTCCAAGTTTTCAGTGGTCAAAATCGCGTTGGCAATCGGCAGGTTGTAGTCCAGTGCCACGCGGCTCACGCCCGCACCCGACTCGTTGGCCACCAGCTCGAAGTGGTAGGTCTCGCCACGGATGATGCAGCCCAGCGCAATCAACGCGTCGTATTCGGCCCGCTCGGCCATGGCCTGCAGCGCCACGGGCACTTCCAGAGCGCCGGGCACCATGACGTGGTCGATGCTGGTCACACCCAGCGCCTCCAGCTCTGCGATGCAGGCCTTGGCCAGCGCATTGGTGATGTCTTCGTTGAAGCGTGCCTGCACGATGCCGATGTGCAGAAACTGGCCGTCGAGTTCTTCGGTCTGGCCTTGGTTGGCGCCTTGCATGTTTATTCCTTGGGGATGTAAGCGGTGATTTCGAGGCCGTAACCGGTCATGCTGGGCATGCGGCGCGGGTTGCCCATGAGTCTCATCTTTTGCACACCGCATTCGCGCAGAATTTGAGCGCCCACGCCGTAGGTGCGCAGGTCCATCTTGCCGCGCTCGGGCGCTTGGGCCGAGCGGGCGCGGCCTTCAAACTGGGCCAGCAATTGGTCTGCCGATTCGCCGCAGTTGAGCAGCACCGCCACGCCACAACCTTGGGCATGGATGTACTTCAGGCTGGCGTCCAGGCTCCAGGAGTGCATGGCACGGTTGATTTCCAGGGCGTCCAGCACCGACAGCGGCTCATGCACGCGCACGGCGACTTCTGCGTCGGCTGACCATTGGCCTTTGACCAGGGCCAAATGTACGGTTTGGCTGGGCTGGTCGCGAAATGCATGGGCGGTGAATTCACCGTGTGCGGTCTGCAATGGGCGACTGCCGATGCGCTCGACCAGCGACTCGTTGCGACTGCGGTATTCGATCAGGTCGGCAATTGTGCCGATCTTGAGGCCATGCTCGGCTGCGAACAGCTGCAGATCGGGCAAGCGGGCCATGGTGCCATCGTCCTTCATGATCTCGCAGATCACCGATGAAGGCGAGCAACCGGCCATGGCGGCCAGGTCGCAACCGGCTTCGGTGTGGCCCGCACGCATGAGCACGCCGCCGTCCACCGCTTGCAGCGGAAAGATGTGGCCGGGCTGCACCAAATCGGTGGGCTGGCTGGATTTGGCCACCGCCACTTGCACCGTGCGGGCGCGGTCCGCGGCCGAAATGCCGGTGGTCACGCCCTCGGCCGCTTCAATCGACACGGTGAAGGCGGTGCTGTAGACGGTGCCGTTGCGGGCGGCCATGGGCGGCAGCTTTAAAAACTCGCAGCGCTCTCGGGTGAGCGTGAGGCAAATCAGGCCTCTGCCAAAGCGGGCCATGAAATTGATGGCTTCGGGTGTCACATGGTCAGAGGCCAGTACCAGATCGCCTTCGTTTTCGCGGTCTTCCTCATCGACCAAGATCACGATGCGGCCGGCTTTCATCTCGGCCACGATCTCCTCGACGGGCGAAATTGCTACGGGTGTCCATTGCGCTGGGGCGTTCATGCGGGGTCTTTCTGGATCAGGCCTGCGCTGAGCATGCGCTCCACGTAGCGGGCCACGGTGTCGATTTCAAGGTTGACGCGGCTGCCCGCTTTGAGCTTGCCCAAGGCGGTGTTGTCCACCGTGTGCGGGATCAGGTTGATGCTGATCTCGCAGCCCTCGGCCAGATCGGCCACGCGGTTGACGGTCAAACTCACGCCGTTGACGGTGATGGAGCCTTTGTAGGCCAGGTATTTGGCCAGCGCGTGCGGGGCCACAATGCGCAACTCCCAGCTTTCACCGATCTGCTCAAAATGGCTGATCTGGCCCACCCCGTCCACATGGCCAGACACAATGTGCCCGCCCAAACGGTCGTTGGCGCGTAAGGCTTTTTCGAGATTGACAGTACCTTGCTGGTCCAGGCCGCTGGTTTTGTCCAGTGACTCGGCCGAGATGTCGATGGTGAACTGACGGCTCTCGGGGCTGAAAGTGGTGACGGTCATGCAAGCGCCGTTCAAGGCGATGCTGTCGCCCAGGCCCACATCGTCAAGGTACCCGGCGGGGGCCTCGATGGTGAGGCGCTTGCCGTGGTGTAAAGAGCGACCCAGGTCGTGG
>CANHUM010000134.1 GCA_947463845.1 Comamonadaceae bacterium | reverse complement strand
GTGTTCGTGGTCAAACAATTCGGCGGGCCAGCCCAACTCGGTGCGCAAAGCTTCGTTGCGTGCGGCCCAGCACGGCGCGGCGACGGGCGTGGGCTGCAGGGGGGTGAAAAAACGGGGGCCCAGATGGGTCAGGCGGTGCGTCCAATCCAGCACAGGCAAGTCGTTGGCGAGGCTGGCGAGGGTTTCCAAAGGGGCAGATGGCATGTGGGTGATTGTCACGCCCTTGACAAGCACCCGCTGTTTGGCGGGTTTTAGGCCATGCTCAGGGGCAACTCGGGTGCACAATGATTCGTGAATGAATAACCACTCTGACAGGAGCGCCACATGCTGGGACTGATGCAGCAACAATCATTGCTGATTTCTTCATTGATCGATTTTGCCGAGAAACACCATGGCGACAGCGAGGTCGTTTCTCGGAGGGTTGAGGGCAATATCCATCGTTACACCTGGGCCGATGTGGCCCGTCGTGCTCGTCAAGTCGCCAACGCGTTGGATGCCCAAAAGGTCCCGCATGGCGCACGCATTGCCACCCTGGCCTGGAACGGTTACCGGCACCTGGAGCTGTACTTTGGTGTCAGTGGTTCTGGCCGTGTGCTGCACACCATCAATCCGCGCCTGCACCCAGAACAAATGGCCTGGATTGCCAACCATGCCGAAGACCATGTTTTGTGCTTCGACATGACTTTCCTCCCGCTGGTTCAAGCCCTGCACAAGCATTGCAAGACCGTGACTCAATATGTGGCGCTGTGTGATGCCGACAAATTACCGGTCGACACCGGCATTCCCAATCTGGTGAGCTACGAGGCCTGGATGGGCCAGCAGCCGAGCAGCTATACGTGGCCTCAGCTCGATGAAAACACCGCCTGCAGCCTGTGCTACACCAGCGGCACCACGGGCAACCCCAAGGGCGCCTTGTACAGTCACCGCTCCACCGTGCTGCATGCTTACGCCGCCGCCTTGCCCGATTCCATGTGCATTTCGGCGCGGGACTCCATCCTGCCGGTGGTGCCCATGTTTCACGTGAACGCCTGGGGTATTCCTTACAGCGCGGCCATGGCGGGGGCCAAGTTGGTGTTTCCCGGCCCAGCGCTCGATGGCAAATCGGTTTACGAATTGATCGAAGCTGAAGGTGTGACCTTTGCGGCAGGTGTGCCTACCGTTTGGCAAATGCTGTTGGGCCACATGGCACCCGTGGGTCTGAAGTTCAGCACGCTCAATCGCACCGTGATTGGCGGTTCGGCTTGCCCTCCCGCCATGATCGACGCCTTCCGGCAGCACTACAACGTGGATGTGCTGCACGCCTGGGGCATGACCGAGCTGAGCCCCTTGGGCACAGTCTGCACCCTGAAAAACAAGCACCTGAGCTTGCCCGCTGACGCCCAAATGAAGCTGCGTATGAAACAAGGCCGCTGTATCTATGGCATCGACATGAAGATCGTGGATCCGCAAGGTCATGATCTGCCACACGACGGTAAGGCTGCGGGCGACTTGCTGGTCAAAGGCCCTTGGGTGATCGCCTCCTACTACAAGCAAGAAGGCGGCAACCCTTTGGTGGACGGTTGGTTCCCAACGGGGGATGTCGCCACGATTGACCCGGATGGCTTCATGCAGATCACCGACCGCAGCAAGGATGTCATCAAGTCTGGCGGTGAGTGGATCAGCTCCATCGACGTTGAAAACATCGCCATGGCTCATCCAGCGGTGGCCATGGCTGCCTGTATCGGGATGCGCCATCCGAAATGGGACGAGCGCCCGATCGTCTGCGTGGTCAAGAAGCCGGGTGCCGAAGTCACTCGGGAAGAACTGATTGCTTTTTACGACGGCAAGACCGCCAAATGGCAGATTCCAGACGATGTGGTGTTCCTGGACGCCATTCCCCTGGGGGGAACCGGCAAGATGCTTAAAACCCGTTTGCGCGAGCAATTGGCTGACTATGTTTTGCCTGGGCTCTGATGGCCATCATGAATTGCAGATTAAAAGTCGCGGGTGTGATAAGCCTTAGGGGCAAACCCCGAGCGATTTTCTTTTCCCAGCGGTTACGCTCAGCTTGTTTTTGATTCACAACGCAGGAGACCTTGAAATGAAAACCACCATCCGTTTGATCGCAGCTACCACTTTGGCCCTGAGTGCCATGGGCGCGTACGCACAAAAGGGGGAAACCGTCAAAATTGCCTGGATTGATCCTTTGTCTGGTTTGATGGCGCCCGTGGGCAGCAACCAGCTCAAGAGCTTCCAGTTTTTTGCCGAAAAGTTCAGCAAGACCAATCCAGCTGGCGTCAAATTTGAGGTCATTGGCATCGACAACAAGTTGAGCCCTGCCGAAAGCCTGAACGCACTGAAGGCCGCCATGGACCAAGGCGTGCGCTACATCACTCAGGGTAACAGTTCTGGCATCGCCGGAGCGCTGATTGATGCTGTGAACCGACACAATGAGCGCAACCCCGGCAAAGAAGTCATTTTCCTGAACCACTCTGCAGTGGACCCTGATTTCACCAACAGCAAGTGCAGCTATTGGCATTTCCGCTTCGATGCCGACACCTCCATGAAGATGGAAGCCATGACCACCTTCATGAAAGACCAGAAGGACATCAAAAATGTCTACCTGCTCAACCAGAATTACTCGCATGGTCACCAGATGGTGCGTTTCGCCAAAGAGAACATTGCGCGCAAGATGCCCGACGTGAAGATCGTCGGTGAAGACCTTCACCCTTTGGCGCAGGTGCGTGATTTCGCTCCCTACATCGCCAAGATCAAGGCTTCCGGTGCCGACACCGTGATCACCGGCAACTGGGGCTCTGATCTGGCCCTGTTGATCAAAGCGGCCAACGAGGGTGGTTACAACGGCAAGTTCTACACCTACTACACCGGTGTGACTGGCACCCCTACGGCTTTGGGTCAAGGTGGTGCGGGTCGCGTGTTCCAGATTTCCTATAACCACTACAACATGGGTGGTGAGATGGGCAAATGGATGGCCGAGTTCAAGCAGAAGTTCAACGACGATTTCTACACAGGTTCTGTGATCTCCATTTACAGCGCTTTGGGTGAAGCCATGGCCAAGGCCAAATCCACCGATCCGGTCAAAGTGGCCGCTGCATTGTCAGGTTTGAGCTTCAAGAGCTACCACGGTGAAGTGCAGATGCGCAGGACCGACCACCAATTGCAGCAACCCCTGTGGATGACCGTTTGGCAAAAGGCCGACAAGAAGTTTCCCTACAGCCCTGAAAACACAGGCATGACTTTGGCACCCGTCAAGGAATTCCCTTCTTACATTTCCAGCACTCCGACGAGCTGCCAGATGAAGCGTCCTGGTTAACTAACCCCTTGCTTGACGTCCATCGTCTGATCTTGTGTCAGTTGATGGACACGCTGGGCTGAGACCCGATCAACACGTGTTCATCGGGTCTTTTTTTTCGGTTTTTGTTTCTCGTCATCGGGTCAGACTTTGCCTGACCTACTTTCGGTAACGCAGTAAGACCCTCAAAGGTCTGGAAAGTTTGTTATGGAGTTTTTCATCATCTCCATGCTCAACGGTCTCAGTTACGGACTGTTGCTCTTCATGCTCAGCTCAGGTTTGACGCTGATTTTCAGCATGATGGGCGTGCTCAATTTTGCGCACGCAAGTTTCTACATGGTCGGTGCTTATTTTGGTCACACGCTTTCCGGATGGATTGGTTTTTGGCCAGCTCTTTTTGTGGCACCCATCCTGGTTGGCGCATGTGGCGCTATTTTTGAGCGGGTAACGCTTCGTAAAGTGCATCCTTTTGGCCACGTTCCCGAATTGTTGGTGACATTCGGTCTTTCGTACGTCATTGTTGAATTGATCCAGCTTGTTTGGGGGCGTTCGGCGGTTGAATTTCCTCCACCCGAGATTCTCCGCAGCTCGGCGTTCACGTTGATCAACCACTCGGTCGATGGCCTCAGCTTCGTTTGGGGGGCCGCTCCTGCCGAAGCCTGTACCGCCGCAGATGCCAGCGTGCGCCTGATTTGTTCACCGTTTCCCGCCACACGCGGCTTCATGATGTTGGTGGCTGTCCTCATGCTGGTCTCTTTGTGGCTGCTGCTCACACGCACCCGCATTGGTTTGGTGATTCAGGCGGCGCTGACCCACCCCGAAATGGTCGAAGCCCTGGGACACAATGTGCCTCGGGTTTTCATGCTTGTGTTTGGTGCCGGGACTGGCTTGGCCGGCTTGGCGGGCGTTATTGGTGGTAGCACCTTTGTGACCGAGCCTGCCATGGCGGCGACTGTGGGGTCTGTGATCTTTGTGGTGGTGGTGGTTGGTGGCATGGGTTCGTTGTCAGGGGCTTTCCTGGCGTCACTCCTGATTGGTTTGATTCAAACCTTTGCGGTGGCCATTGATTACTCTTTCCTCACGTTGGCCAAGGACATGGGCTGGGCATTGTCAGCCGCTACGCAAGAGAATTCTTTTGCCAAGCTCACCCTGTCACAGATTGCACCCATCTTGCCATTCCTTTTCCTGGTGCTGATTCTGATCTTCCGACCCAAGGGTCTTTTGGGTACACGCGAGGGTTAAGTCATGTCTGCTGTTTATAAATTCAAACCCTATAACGTGGGGCGCTGGGTCATCTGGAGTTCATTTGCCCTGGTTCTGGTGTTCGCGCCCTTGGTGTTCACCAGCAACTTGTCAACCACGATGTTGGCGCAGATGGGCATTGCCATCATTGCCTGCCTTTCTTACAACATGTTGCTGGGTCAAGGTGGCATGCTCAGCTTTGGGCATGCGGTCTACACCGGCTTGGGCTCTTACATGGCCATTCATGCGCTGAATGCTGTCTCGGGTGGCAAGTTGCACATCCCCGTCAGCTTATTGCCCATCGTGGGGGGGCTGGCCGGCATGGGTTTTGCCATTTTGTTGGGCTGGGTCACCACCCGCAAGTCTGGTACACCCTTTGCCATGATCACCTTGGGTGTGGCCGAGCTGGTGTTTGCCATGTCGCTCATGTTCTCCGAGTTTTTTGGCGGCGAGGCAGGCGTGTCGGGCAACCGGGTGGCGGGCGAGGCCTTTTTTGGCCTCACTTACGGCCCTCAAATT
>CANHUM010000133.1 GCA_947463845.1 Comamonadaceae bacterium | reverse complement strand
AAGCGAACAGCGCATTGCCCACGGCCGGGGCCAGGGGCGGAACGCCTGGTTCGCCCACGCCGGCTGGGTGGCGGGTGCTGGGCACGATGTAGGTTTCCACTGTCGGTGCCTGGCTGAGTGAGACCATGGGATAGCCCGGAAAATTGCTTTGCTGCACCACGCCACCCACGATGTCGATTTGGCCGTACAGCGCCGCGCTCAAGGCATAGACCACGCTGCTTTGCATTTGTTGGGCCACGGTGTCCGGGTTGACCACGGTGCCACAGTCCATGGCACAGACCACACGGTGCACGCGGATCTGTCCTTGATCGACGGAGACCTCGGCGACTTGCGCCACGATGGAGCCAAAGGATTTGTGCAGCGCGAGGCCGTGGGCACGGCCAGCGGGCAAGGGCTTGCCCCAGCCCGCTTGTTTGGCGGCCAGTTGAAGTACAGCTGCATAACGGGGTGCGTCTTTCAACAGCTTCAAGCGAAAGGCCAGCGGGTCTTGTTTCGTGGCTACAGCCAGCTCGTCGATGAAGCTTTCCGAGAAAAACGCGTTGTGCGAATGGCCCACCGAGCGCCAGAAGCCCACAGGCACGCCCGATTGGGTGGCCACATGGCTCATGTGCTGGTTTAAAAAACCATAGGGCAGATCGAACAGACCTTCCGATGTGGTTTTGTCCGGCATGTCGATGGGGCCCGACAGGTGCGGTGCGGCACGCGCCATCCAGCGCGGGGTGATGGCATCGCCCGCCGACTTGATGCGCAGGCTGCTGACTTCGCCTTGCGCATCGATGGAGGCCTGGAACTTGGCCAGGTGCATGGGGCGGTAAAAATCGTGTGTCATGTCTTCTTCACGCGACCACACCAGTTGTACGGGTGCACCCTGGCAGGCCATGGCCACTTGAACGGCCTGGCCGACGAAGTCGACTTCGAGCCTGCGACCAAAGCCGCCGCCCAGCAGGGTCACATGCACAGTGACTTGATCTTCTTTCACGCCAGCCACTTTGGCCACCATGGCCCGCGCCATTTGCGGCACTTGGGTGGGCACCCAAACTTCGACCTTGCCGCCCAAAACCTGCGCCGTGCAGTTCATCGGCTCCATGGTGGCGTGGGCCAGGTAGGGCGCTTGGTAGAGCGCATCGATGCGGCTGGCCGCCGTTTGCTCGGCCTTGAGTGGCAGACCTTGCTGGTGGAAAGTGAAGCCGCTTTCGGTGTTCAGGGCCTTGAGCAGGTCGGTCTGGATGCGGGTGGTGTCTGGTGCACTCGCAGCGGCTGCGGGCCACTGCACCTGCACGGCCAGTGCGCCTTGACGCGCTTGCCAGGTGTTGCTCGCCACCACGGCCAGACCGCCCGTGCCACCGCCCCAGGCGTCCAGAGCGACGACCTGACGCACGCCCGGCATGGCCATTGCAGCCTGGGTATCCATGGGGGCGGTTTGGCCTCCCAGAATCGGGTTCATGCGCACGGCCGCAAACAGCATGCCGGGCAAGCGCACATCCATGCCGAATTGCGCCTTCCCCGTCACTTTGGCTGGAATGTCGCTGCGCGCGACACTTTGGCCGATCAGCTTCCAGTCCTGACGCGCTTTGGGTTGGATGTATTTGGGCGTTGTGCCTGCTGCGGCTTGGCCCATTTGGCCGTAGTGTGCGCTCTGACCGGAGGGGTGTTGCATCACGCCACCGCGCACGGTGATGTCGTTGGCGGGCACCTTCCATGCGGCGGCAGCGGCGTGCACCAAGCTCGCGCGTGCAGTGGCCGCAGCCATGCGCAGCGGCTCCCACAGGTCGGCCACCGAAGACGATCCGCCCGTGGCGTTGATGCCCAGCTCGCGCGCGATCTTGCCGACCATCCACTCAGCCAGTTTGATCTTGGCGGGTTTGTCGCCTTCGCTGTCCAGCGGGTGAAAGGGCAGGCTGGCCACCAGCATGGCCACATTGCCGTAGAGGCTGTCGCCCCCAGCTTGCTCCAGGTGTACGCGGCCCAGAGGTACATCCAGCTCTTCGGCCACCAGCATGGCCAGCGCGGTGTGCACACCCTGGCCCATTTCGCTGCGCGGCATGGCCAGCACCACCGCACCATCGGCGGTGATCTTGATCCAGCCGTTCAGGGCCACATCGCCTTGCGTGGGCAGCATCAATTCGGGGGAACCCAAGCGCGAGCGGGGGGGCATCGCGCCCCAGCCCACCACCAAAGCACCCGTGACGCCCAGGGCGCTCAAAATCCAGGTGCGGCGCTTCATGCGGTACCGCTTTTCTTCAAATCAGCAGCGGCCCTGTGGATGGCGGCCCGCACACGCTGGTAAGTGCCGCAGCGGCACAGGTTGGTCATGGCGGCATCGATGTCGGCGTCGCTGGGTTGGGGGTTTTTGTCCAGCAAGGCGGCAGCGGCCATCAACATGCCGCTTTGGCAGTAACCGCATTGCGGCACCTGCTCGGCGATCCATGCGGCTTGCAGGGGGTGGGGCTTGTCCAAGGTGCCTAAAGACTCGATGGTTCTGATCTTCTGTTTGACCACGGCAGACACGGGAACAACACAAGCGCGCACAGGCTGTCCGTCCACATGCACGGTGCAGGCGCCACAAGCGGCCACACCGCAGCCGAATTTGGTGCCCGTCAAGTTCAATTCATCGCGCAAGACCCACAGCAAAGGTGTGCTGGGGTCGGCGGAGGCGGTGCGGCTTTGGCCGTTGATGTTCAGTTGCACGGTATGTTTTCCAGGATCCAGCAGGTCATGTTAGTGGATGCGCGCGAGCAGCCCAGGGAATAGGTTGATTTTCGTAGGGCGTCGTTCACAACTGCGTGCCCAGTTGACAGATTTCCGGTAACAGCACATCACCAAAAGACATCAGAGGCTCAGCGCAGGCAGGCCTTGGCGACGGCGCGCTTGTTCACAGGCGGGGCTGCCTTCTTCAAATTCGCGGCAGGGGGAGGGCCGCCACTCATAGATGCCACAAATGGCTTTTTCGCCGGTTTTGCCATAGAGCGCGGCGCAGCGGGGCGGACTGTGGTCGGTTCCGCGCATGCGGCAAGTGTGCTCGGTGATGGGCGAGGCCAGGCCAGCGGGCACTGAGCCACCGCCTTCTTCGTATTCGCAGATGGAAAAGTCCACCCGAAAGCTCACACAGCAAGCGCCGCAAGTGGTGCAGTTGGACATGAGGTGAAAACAGGGATAGACCCCGGATCAAGTCCGGGGTGACGAATCAGGACTTGACGCGGCCCAGCAACAAAAATTCCATGAGTGCTTTTTGCACATGCATGCGGTTTTCGGCTTCATCCCAGACCACCGATTGCGGACCGTCGATGACTTCGGCGCTGACTTCTTCACCCCGGTGTGCGGGCAAGCAGTGCATGAACAAGGCATCGGGCTTGGCCACTTGCATCATGGCTTCGTCCACGCACCAGTCGGCAAAGGCTTTTTTGCGGGCTTCGTTTTCGGCCTCGTAGCCCATGCTGGTCCACACGTCGGTGGTGACCAGGTCGGCGCCACGGCAAGCGTCTTCAGGGTCTTTGAAAATTTTGTAGCTCTCGGCGCTGCGCAGGCCGGCCACGGCCTGGTCCACTTCGTAGCCGCTGGGCGTGCTCAGGTGCACCGTGAAGCCCAGCAACTCAGCCGCTTGCAGCCAGGTGTTGGCCATGTTGTTGCCGTCGCCCACCCAGGCCACCACTTTGCCTGCAATCGCGCCTCTGTGCTCGATGTAGGTGAAGATGTCTGCCAGGATCTGGCAGGGATGGAACTCGTTGGTCAAGCCGTTGATGACAGGCACGCGAGAGTGTGCTGCAAAGCGTTCGATCTTGTCCTGGCCGTAGGTGCGAATCATCACCAAAGCGGTCATGCGGCTGATGACGCGGGCGCTGTCTTCGATGGGCTCGGAGCGGCCCAGCTGGCTGTCACCTGTGGTCAGGTGCACCACCGAACCGCCCAGCTGGTACATGCCCGCCTCAAAACTCACGCGGGTGCGCGTGCTGGCCTTCTCGAAGATCATGGCCAGTGTGCGGTCGGCCAGCGGATGGTATTTTTCGTAGGCCTTGAACTTGCGCTTGATCTCAGCGGTACGCGCAAAGAGGTGCGCGTAGTCGTCGGCTGTCAGATCCGTGAACTGCAGGTAGTGCCGCACGGGCACAGGAGGGGACTGGCTCATGCTGGCTCCGCCAAAAAGGTCTTGATCAGGGGCACCAAAATGGCGACCACTTCGTCGGCCTCGGCCTCGGTCATGATGAGCGGGGGCACCAGGCGAATCACGCTGTCGGCCGTCACGCTCAGCAGCAGACCGGCTTCTGCGGCGCGTGTCCAAATGGCGCCGCAAGGGCGGTCCAGCTCAATGCCCAGCATCAAGCCCTGACCGCGCACTTCTTTCACGCCCTGGACACCCGCCAATGCCTTCTCCAGTGCACCGCGCAAATGGTTGCCCACACGCGCTGCATTGGCCATCACCCCATCCTTTTCCATGATGCGAATGGTCTCGACCCCGGCCCGCATGGCCAGCGGGTTGCCGCCAAAAGTGGTGCCGTGGTTGCCAGGCTGGAAAATGTGGGCGGCTTTGGGGCCCGCCACCACTGCGCCAATTGGCACGCCCGAGCCCAGCCCCTTGGCCAGCGGCATGACGTCGGGCACGATGCCCGCCCACTGGTGGGCAAACCATTTGCCGGTGCGGCCCATGCCACACTGCACCTCGTCGATCATCATCAGCCAGTCTTTTTGGTCGCACAGGGTGCGCACTTGCTTGAGGTACTCAATGCGCATTGGGTTGATGCCACCTTCACCCTGAATGGTTTCCATGAACACGGCCACCACATTCGGGTTGCCTTCGGTGGCTTTTTTCAGGGCTTCAATGTCGTTGACGGGTACACGCACAAAGCCTTCGAGCATGGGGCCAAAGCCTTTTTTCAGCTTTTCGTTGGCAGTCGCGCTCAGGGTGGCAATGCTGCGGCCGTGAAAGGCTTTTTCGTAAACCACGATTTCGGGCTTGTCGATGCCTTTGTCGTGGCCGTATTTGCGCGCCAGCTTGATGGCCGCTTCGTTGGCTTCCAGACCCGTGCAGCAGAAGAATACATTCGTCATGCCCGACAGCTCAACCAGCTTGGCCGCCAGCACTTCGGCGTTGGGCACATGAAAATAGTT
>CANHUM010000132.1 GCA_947463845.1 Comamonadaceae bacterium | reverse complement strand
GATTACATGGATGGCTTGATGGAAGTGAGCGATGCTTTGGGCGGCTGGATTGAGGAGGCCCAGGCGAAAGGCCAAATCAACAAAGCCCTGCCTCCTGTCGCCGTGCTCTACACCTTGTTTGCCCGAGCCTGCGACCCGGTGCTGGAGTTCCTCAAGATGGGCGAGCAGCACACGGACGAGCAGATCCTCGATTTGGTGATGAGCACCTGTTTTGAAGGGCTGAACGCCCGCTGAAACGACCCTTTCAACGCACCAGCAGCACAGGCACTTTGCTGTTGGCCAGGACCTGTGTGGCGACCGAGCCCATGACCAGGTTACCCAGGGTGCCGTGGCCGTGCGAGCCCATCACCACCAAGTCAAATTTGCTGCTGTCGGCGGTTTTGGAGATCGTCTCACCTGCGTGGCCGACTTTGGTCAGGGTTTTGGCGTCGATACCGTGGCGCAGCAAAAATTTGGTCACCGGACCCAGCACTTTTTCGGCTTCTTCACGGTGGTAGGCATCGACCAGGTCTTTGCCCACCGCGGCGCGTGCACGCGGCGGCAGTTGGGGGTTCACGGTCAGCAGCGTGTATTGGTTGTGGGGGCTGAAAAGCTCCTCGTGCGTCGCCAGGTAGGCCAGCATTTTTTTGGTGTATTCGCTGCCATCAACGGCCAATAAGATCTTCATGAGGGTCTCCTGTTGCGGATCAAACAAGCTTTCACTTTAAGCTTTGTGAGGCGCAGAAGTCTTGACTTAGGTCATGAATCCGATGTGTCCGGCACACGCACCTCAGATGTTGATCAGGACCTGTGGCTTGAATGTGAGCTGTTCGTTTTTGTGTGCGTAGCCTAATGGGTTGGCCACCACGCGACAGCCACTCAGGGTGTAGTCACTGGGGCAGTGCAAATGCCCATGCAACCAAAGCTGCGCTTGCGGCAACAGCGCGTCCAGCGCATTGCAAAACCCGGCTGTGCCCGGCACCAGACCATAGCGCGGGTCTGCGCTGTGCAGACTGGGCGCAAAGTGCGTGACGACCACGGTCGGGCCATCAAAGGGTGTGGTGAGGGCTTGGCCCAACCATGCCTGACACAGCAATGCCTGTTCGCGCAGACCCTCAGCCAGCCAAGGCTCACCCTGGCGAGTGGTCAAGGCTTTGCGCAGGTAAAAGTTCGCCGCTCTAAACGCCTTCTCGCGGGCCTTGAGCTGGCGTGTGAATTGGCTGTTGGGGTGGTGGAAGTGCGCCGGGATTTTGTCCAACAGCGGATCGGGTATGGGCTTCCCGGCCAGCGGCCCCAGCGCATCAAAGTCTGCCCACAGCGTGGTGCCCACAAAGCGCACGCCACCCATCTGTAACACCTCGCGCTCGAGCCAAGTGATGCCCAGCCGGTCGCAGGTTTGACGCAGCCGGGCATGGGCCTCATCAAAATCCAGCCCGTCGTATTCGTGGTTGCCGGGCACAAACAGCACCGGGGTGGGCCAGCCGTGTTTCGGTGAAAAGCGCGCCAGACCAAAGTCGGCGTCGCCTGCGGTGGCCAGGGCCGAACCTGTCTGGTAAGAACCGATATCACCTGCCAGCACCAGCACATCAGCCCCGGGTGCGGGGCTGGGCATGAAGTCGGGATTGGACTCCAGATGCAGGTCAGAAAGGAGCTGGATCTTCATGCGGGGTCCTCGGCCCGGAAGGCTTGTTGCGCGGCTTGTTGCAAACGGGTCCGCAGCCATTGGTGTGGGCTGTCGTGCTCACGTTTTCGGTGCCAGAGCGCATGCACTTGAACAGGTGGGACGTCAAAGGGCAAGTCGTGCAGTGCCAATTCTTTGGCCATGCCGGTGGTGGGTACGAAGTGGCGGGGCAACACCGTCAGCAAATCCGAGTTGACCACCACCCGCCCAGCGGTGAAGAACTGGTTGACCGTCAGCACGATGCGCCTTTGCTGCCCGATCACCGCCAGGGCCTCGTCCACAAAACCATAGGCACGGCCCGAAAAGCTGACCAGCAAGTGACGTGCGGCGCAGTAGTCCTGCAGGCTGATGGGCCGTTTGGCCAGTGGGTGGTCCTTGCGCATCACACACACATATTCACCCGAATACAAGCGCTGGTGTTCAAACGGAATGGCCTCGCCCGATTGGGCACGGGCGGTCAAGTCGGCCAATACCGCCGGAAAGTAGCCCAGCGCCATGTCTGCGCTGTCCTCGATCAGCAGTTTGCGCGGGTCACGCGTGGTCAGGGGCACCACACGCAAGGACACGCCGGGTGCCTCCAGCTCCAGCTGGCGCGCCAGCCCGCCCATGAGTTCGGCGGCGGTGGCGTCTGCCATGGCCAGCACAAAAGTGCTGTTGGCCCGCTGCGGCGCAAAGGCGCTGGGCACAATGGCCGCCTGCAGTTGGCGCAAAGCCTCTCGCACACTGGGCCACAAGGCCAGCGCCCGAGGCGTGGGCTCGATCCCATGACCGTGACGGCGCACCAGCTCATCGCCCAGGGCTTCGCGCAAGCGCCGCAAGGCATTGCTCACCGCGGGTTGGGTCAGGGACAAATTGTGTGCGGCCCGCGTCAGGCTGCGTTCGGCCATGACTTCGTCGAAGACCCGCAACAGGTTCAGGTCCAGGGCCCTGAAGGCGGCAGGGATGGGGGTGTTCATGGGAGATGATTATCCATCACTATTGTGAATGAGCTGCATCATCAATATAAAGTTGAACATCATTGGTATAAACCCTATGATCGGATCTGGTTTGGGGCATCCGTACCGCCCAATCACACAACATCCAATCCAGAGATCCGCCAATGAACACCGCGACCACATCCATGTTGGGCTTGTCGCCCTCTTTGCCCGCAGGTGCAGCGCCCGCTGCTTTCACCAAGGTTCTGGCCACTGTTTTGCTGGGTGCGGGCGTGTCCGCTTTGTTGGTGGTCGCAGACCGCCTTTTGCACAGTTGGGCCCAGTCTCATCTGGTGGGGGCTTGGTTGGCCTTGTGGGCCGTTGCAGTTTTGGCGATCATGCTGTTGCGCGGGCTCACCCGTTTATTGGCCCAAAAGCTCATGACCGTGCTGGATGCATGGTCTGCTCAGGTTGCCCGCCGCCGTGCCGAAGCGCGTCTGTGGGCCATGGCCCAGAGAGACCCCCTCATGATGCGTGACCTGGAGGTGGCTCTGGATCGTGCGCCTGCAGAACGCAACAAACGGCAAGATTTTGAATATATCAAGACCCGCCGCGCGGCCCGCCTGGTGCGTGACCGCCTCTATTACATCTGAGCGTTGGCGCGCTCAGCGCCGAGAAGCCAGGTAAATCCCCGGCAAGATCAGCGCTGCGCCCATGATGTGGTGCCAGCCCATGGTTTCGCCCAGCACCACCCATGCGGCCAGCCCGCCGTACAAAGGCCCCAGGTACAAACTGGCCGCTACCCGGCTGGCCCCTAGCACTTTCTGGCTGAAGCCATAAGCCCAATAGGCACCGATGCCGGGCAGCAGCCCCGCGGCGACGACCAGCCACGTCGCCTGCATGGTCCAGGCAGGGCGGTCAGCTTGCAGGTATTCCCAAATGCTGAAGGGCAGCAGCACGATCACACCCCCCATGCAAATAGCGGCCAACCTGGCGGTTGAGCCCAACGGCGTACTCCATTTTTTTTGCAACAAGGCATAAGCCGCCCAGGACACCATGGCCAGCAAGATCCAGCCGTCACCTGTGACCCATTGCACTTGCCCCAGTGAGAGCCACTGACCTTTGACCACCACGTGGAACACCCCCGCCATGGCCACGGCCACGCCCAGCGCTTGTCGCCATGAAAAGCGTTCGCCCAGCCAGATCACGGCACCCAGCGCAATCAGCACCGGCGATGCGGCATAAATCAGGGCGATGTTCATCGCGGTCGTGGTCTGCGCGCCTTGGTAAACCCAAGCCCCACACACCAGCATGCCCAAAGCGCCCAACACCAGATAGCGCCAGCCATGCGCCAGCGTACTGCGCCGTTCTCGCCAAAGCTCGCTGCGCGCAATAAAGGCCAGGATCAAGCCCGCCAGAGCCCAGCGACCCAAAGCCAGTGCATGAGGTTCAATGATGCCCGGGGCGGATCGGGCGACGAGGTAATTGACCGACCAGAATGCGGGCGTGACCCATATCAGCCATGTGGCCAGGCGCACGCGGGACTCAGGGGTATCAAGCATGGACATAGGCCCGATTGTGCCGACAAGAAAAAACCGCCCCGGTGGGTGGCCAGGGCGGTTGCGGGGCTGAGCGCCGTGGGGACGCCCAGCTCGATGCGTTTACGCCAAACGCGCTTGCAGGGCGGCCTTGGTGTCGAGCAGTGCCTGGGGCAGGTGGTAGCTCAGTTGCGCAAAGTGTTCATCGTGCAGTTTGAACTCGGCTTGCCATGCAGCCTTGTCGATGCTGGTCACGGCTTGGAATTGCTCTGGGCTGAAGCTCACGCCATGCCAGTTGATCTCAGCATAGGTCGGGGCCACGCCGAACATGGTTTCTTCACCTTGAACTTTGCCTTCCAGGCGGTCGATCATCCACTTGAGCACCCGCATGTTGTCGCCGTAGCCGGGCCAGACAAACGAGCCATCTTCGCCCTTGCGGAACCAGTTGACGCAGTACATGGCGGGCAGCTTGTGGCCAGCGGACTGTGCTTTGGCGCCGGTGTCCAGCCAGTGCTGGAAGTAGTCGCTCATGTTGTAGCCGCAAAACGGCAGCATGGCGAAGGGGTCGCGGCGCACCACGCCTTGTGCGCCAAAGGCTGCAGCGGTGGTTTCCGAGCCCATGGTCGCGGCCATGTAGACGCCTTCTTGCCAGCTGCGCGCTTCGGTGACGAGGGGCACGGTGGTCGAGCGGCGGCCACCGAACATGAAGGCGTCGATGGGCACGCCCGCAGCATCGTCCCAAGCGGGGTCGAGCGCAGGGTTGTTGGTCGCGGCCACGGTGAAGCGGGCGTTGGGGTGGGCCGCTTTGGCGCCTGTCTCTTTGGCGATCTGGGGTGTCCAGTCCTTGCCTTGCCAGTCGATCAAATGGTCGGGCAGCTTGCCGGTGTCCTTTTCCATGCCTTCCCACCACACATCGCCGTCGTCGGTCAGGGCCACGTTGGTGAAGATCACATCTTTGTGCAGGCTCAACATGCAGTTCGGATTGGTCTTCATGTTGGTGCCGGGGGCGACGCCAAAGTAACCAGCTTCGGGGTTGATGGCGTACATCTTGCCGTCGGTGTGGGGCTTGACCCAGGCGATGTCGTCGCCAATG
>CANHUM010000131.1 GCA_947463845.1 Comamonadaceae bacterium | reverse complement strand
TATGACAGGTTTTGAGGCGTGCCAAAAAACAAAAAACCGGGTCATGGCTGCCCGGTTTCAAAAAAGGGCCGACAGATTCGGCCCGCGGCAGACATCAAGCCAGTTGTTGGTCGATGAACGCGGTCAATTGTGATTTGCTCATGGCGCCGACTTTGGTTGCTGCCAATTGGCCACCCTTGAAAATCATCAGGGTGGGGATGCCGCGAATGCCGAACTTGGCAGGAATATCACGGTTGTCATCCACGTTCATTTTGGTGATTTGCAGTTTGCCTTCATAAGCACCCGCGACTTCGTCGAGAATGGGCGCGATCATTTTGCAAGGTCCACACCATTCGGCCCAAAAGTCGACGACCACAGGCTGGCTGGACTGCAGAACGTCTGCTTCGAAAGTGGCGTCGGTGGTGTGTTTGATCAAATCGCTGGCCATGGCCTTTTCCTTGTGAACAGTGAAGATACAGCTAAAGTCAGCGCTATTTTGACAGAAACTCACCACTCTGGTTCTTTGCGAACAGAGGAGTGAAGCCGCATACCCATGACCCATTCCAACTCGCTCTCTGATTTTGTGGAGGCCACAGCGCTTCATGTGGATGTAGCCATTGTGGGAGGAGGACCTGCGGGGTTGATGGCGGCTGAAGTCCTGTCTCGAGCAGGCGTTGCTGTGCACCTCTTTGATGCCATGCCCTCGGTGGGACGAAAATTCTTGCTCGCGGGCAAAGGTGGCTTGAACCTGACCCATTCAGAGCCATCCGATGTGTTTCGGACGCGTTTTGGCCACCGTCAAAAGCTCGTCGCCTCGTGGTTGGAGGGTCTGGACGCGCAGGCTATTCGGGATTGGGCGGCCAGCTTGGGCATTGATACCTTTGTGGGCTCTTCCGGGCGAATTTTCCCTGTGGACATGAAGGCCGCGCCCTTGCTCAGAGCGTGGTTGCACCGCTTGAGGCATCCCTTGGTGGGCGTACCAGTGCATTTCCACATGCGGCATCGTTGGCAAGGTTGGTCGGGTGACCAATTGGTGTTTGAGCCTGCAGGCACTGCCGGGACTCGGCGGGTTCAGGCCAAAGCCACCTTGTTGGCTTTGGGCGGTGCCAGTTGGCCTCACCTGGGCTCTGATGGCGCCTGGGTGCCTTGGTTGGCAGAGCAAGGCGTGACAATCGCCCCGTTGCAAGCCGCCAATTGTGGTTTTGATGTCATGGGGCGTGATGGTTTGGGCTGGACCGAGCACTTCAGCAGCAGGTTTGCCGGCCATCCCGTCAAGTCCGTGGCTTTGCGGGTGGACGCTCTAGCTGGGCAACCCTCCAGCGCTGCGCCCAGATTTTCCAGTCAGGGTGAATTTGTCATCACGCAGACGGGTGTGGAAGGCAGCTTGGTCTACGCCGCTGGGGCCTTTTTGAGAGAAGACCTCCATCGTGGCAGCGCCCATCTGGCGCTGGATTTGTTGCCCCACAAGACGCCTGAGCAAGTGCTTGCCGATGTATCTTGGCCTCGCGGCAGCAGGAGCCTGTCCAGTCACCTGAAAAGCCGCTTGGGCATCGATGGCGTCAAGATGGCCTTGATCCACGAGCTTTGTCCAGCGCAAGATTTGACGGATCCCAAGGCATTGGCACGGGCGCTGAAAAATTTCAGAATCCGATTGAAAAACCCGCGTCCTGTGGCGGAGGCCATCAGTACGGCAGGAGGCGTGGCTTTGGAAGCTTTGTCCTCAGATTTGATGGTTCTGGCCCGGCCCGGTGTCTTTTGTGCAGGAGAAATGCTGGACTGGGAGGCACCCACTGGTGGTTATTTGTTGACGGCCAGTCTGGCCAGTGGCTGGCGTGCTGGGCAGGGTATTTTGAAGGTTTTGTAACATTTTGATGCAGGTCTTGTCGGCCTGTTGGGCTTGTGCTGCGTTGATGACCTGTAAGTAACTGCATTCCCACAACGAGGTTGACATGACGCCAGAAGCCACTCAGGAATACCAGCGTGCCATAGAAGAGGCCGCCAACGCCTTCATGAAAGTGATGACTTTGCGCGGATTTTCCGTCAGGGATTACCCGCAAAACTTTGTGGCCCAAATGGCCAGCACCACACGTTTAGCCTTTGAGGCCGATCGCCATGGCCCTCATGTCCGGGCCGACGCACTGGTCGCTGACATGTTGAGCAGCGCTTTGGGGTCGGTTGTCCCCCATCCATCGGTTCGCAAGGAAAAAAAGGGCACTTTCGCCACCCTGAGCCGGCAATTGGCTTGAGTCTTGAGGGCGCCAGGCTCGTGTGGCGCGCACATCAAATCAGACTGACTGATGCGGACGGTCAAGAAAAGGTGACGAGCCTTGACCCCGGCACTGGATTCACAGTTAGGGCTGCTTGGTTCCCCACCTGACCCGGTTGGCCGCTTCACCATGCGGGAAGGCCCGTCGGTTCTGATTGTAGCGAGCTGGCAAGCACTTTCTTTTTCTCCCATCTTTCTGACCGTTGCAGGCATGGCTGCGAGAGGGGTACCTCGCCAGCCCGATAGAATCAGTCCCCATGTCTTACCTTGTCCTCGCGCGAAAATACCGCCCCCGTAATTTCACCGAAATGGTGGGGCAGGAGCACGTGGTGCAGGCCTTGACCAATGCTTTGGTGCAGCAACGCCTGCACCACGCTTATTTGTTCACCGGCACCCGTGGCGTTGGCAAGACCACGGTCTCGCGCATTTTGGCCAAGTCGCTCAACTGCCAAGGCGCAGATGGACAGGGAGGCATCACCGCCGAGCCCTGTGGCGTGTGTCAGGCTTGCCGGGACATCGACGCTGGGCGTTTTGTTGATTACACCGAGCTGGACGCGGCCTCGAATCGGGGGGTGGACGAAGTCCAAAGCCTGCTGGAACAAGCGGTCTACAAGCCGGTGCAGGGGCGTTTCAAGGTCTTCATGATCGACGAGGTGCACATGCTGACCAACACCGCGTTCAACGCGATGTTGAAGACCCTGGAAGAGCCTCCTGAATATTTGAAGTTCGTGCTGGCCACGACCGACCCGCAAAAGGTGCCTGTGACGGTGCTTTCGCGCTGTCTGCAGTTCAACTTGCGCCCTATGGCGCCCGAGACGGTGTTCGAGCACCTGACCCAGGTGCTGGCCGCCGAGCAGCTGAGCGCTGAGCCTCTGGCGTTGCGCTTGTTGGCCCGCGCCGCACGTGGTTCGATGCGTGATGCGCTGAGTCTCACCGATCAGGCGATTGCCTTTGGTAACGGCCAACTGCAAGAAGCGGGTGTGCGCCAGATGTTGGGCAGTGTGGACCGCAGCCATGTGCTGCAACTCATCCGCGCGCTGGCTGAGGGCGATGGTGCCACGGTGGTGAACCAGGTCAACGCCCTGCGTCTGCAAGGCGTATCCGCCGCTGCCACGCTCGAAGACATGGCCATGCTGGTGCAGCGCATGGCGGTGATGCAGATGGTGCCCGGTATGGCGCAAGACGGTGAAGATCCCGACACCCAGGGCCTGGCCGAACTGGCCGCCGCCATGCCTGCCGAAGAAACTCAGCTGCTTTACAGCTTGTGTCTGCATGGACGAACCGAGCTGGGCCTGGCTCCTGACGAATATGCGGCCTTGACGATGGTGCTGCTGCGCTTGTTGGCGTTCAAGCCCCAGGCAGGAATGGCAGAAAAAAAAAGCCCGCTGACCAGCCGCCAGCGTCCGGCTGAACCGGCAGCGGCAGCATCTCCTGCAGGCGCAGCCCATCCTCCGGCTGAACCTGTTTCACCGCCTTTGGATGCTCCCCGTGCAGCATTGACCACCGACGAATTGCCGCCTTGGGAGGATTTGCCTCATGCGGCCTCCTCAGCCGCAGCTTTGAGGACTTTGCCCGTGCGCGAAGTGCCCGAGCCCTCGGCCAGACTGGACATGCCCCGCGCCGATGCCCCAGCTGCTGTGCAGACCACCCCTGAAGGCGATGTCTGGATGGCCGTGGTGCAAGGCCTGCTGGACCAGGAGTCCATCGCAGCGCTGGTGCGCGAGTTGGCGCTGCAGTCGCAACTTGTGGGTCGCGAAGGTGGTCAGTGGCGTTTGCGTGTGGAGCGCGAGACCCTGAACCATCCGGCCAGTCGTGAACGCTTGCAAGCGGCTTTGCTGGCTGCGGGCCACGGCGAAATCCAATTGAGCATCGAAATCGGTCCTGTGTCCGACAGCCCTGCCAGGCGGCTGGCCGTCAAAGCGGCCGAAAAAATGCTGGCAGCTCAAGAACTCATTGAGAGCGACCCACTGGTTCAAGCCATGGTGCGTGACTTTGGCGCCAAAATCGTGCCCGGTAGCATCCAGTTGATTTGATTGCCCCCCCATTGATGACCATTTTTAAGGAAACACCATGTTCAACAAAGGACAACTAGCCGGCCTCATGAAGCAGGCCCAGGCCATGCAGGACAACCTGAAAAAAGCCCAGGACGAGCTCGCATTCGTTGAAGTCGAAGGCCAGGCTGGCTCGGGTATGGTGAAGGTGCTGATGACCTGCAAGCACAACGTGCGCCGTGTCACCATCGACCCCAGTTTGTTGGCGGATGACAAGGACATGTTGGAAGATCTGGTGGCTGCGGCATTCAACGACGCCGTGCGCATGGCCGAGGAGGTGTCGCAGCAAAAGATGGGCAAGCTCACCGCCGGTTTGCCACCAGGCATGAAACTGCCTTTCTGAGCGTCCGAACATGGCCGACACCCACGCCCTTGCCACCTTGGTGCAGGCTCTCAAGGGCTTGCCGGGGGTGGGCATCAAGTCGGCCCAGCGCATGGCTTTTCAATTGCTGCAAAACGACCGCGCTACGGCCAGGCAGTTGGCTGCCGCTTTGCACAATGCGGTGGAAAACATCCGCCACTGCGAGAGTTGTCATACCTTCACCGAAGCGCATTTGTGCGACACCTGTCTGGATGCCTCCCGTGACCGCACCCAACTGTGTGTGATCGAAACCCCAGCTGATCAGTCTGCCATTGAACGCACGGGAACTTACCGGGGTTTGTATTTCGTGCTCATGGGCAAGCTCAGCCCGCTCGACGGCATCGGCCCGCATGACATTGGCCTGGCCAAACTCAAACAACGCGTCGTCGATGGCGTTTTGACCGAGGTGATATTGGCCACCAACTTCACCGCTGAAGGCGAGGCCACTGCGCATGTGATCTCCGAGATGATTCGCCAACAGGGCCTGAAAGTCACGCGTCTGGCCCGGGGCGTGCCTGCGGGCAGCGAGTTGGACTACGTCGATTTGGGCACCATCGCCCACGCGCTG
>CANHUM010000130.1 GCA_947463845.1 Comamonadaceae bacterium | reverse complement strand
TGACGCGGTCGTCCTTCAGGAACATCCAGTCGTCAATGTCGACATGCCAGACGCGGCCCTCGACCGGCAGGGCCAGCGTGTAGCCCCAGCGAAAAGCATTGCCGCTGACTTGGCCCTTGGCTTCGCCAACCACATCGTCGGCGCGTCCAGTGTAGGTGCCGTTCGGCCCGGCCTTGAGGCGCCAGATTCGACGCTCTCGGGTTCCGTCGGAATACACAAAGGCTTCGTCCAGCACACCTTCATCGCCATTCCAGCTGCAGTCCATGACCACGGTGAAGCGCTTGACCACTTGACCACTGCGGTCCGTGAAAACGCCCCAGGCATCGATGGTGCCGTTGAAGTAGGTGCGCAGGTCGAGCACGGGTTTTTCTTGCGCGTAGTTTTGCACCTGAGGTCCGGCGCAGCTGGCCAGAAACGGTGTGGAGGCCAGCATGGGCAAAGCGGCCATTCGGGTCAGTGCGGTGCGGCGATGGATTGTTGTGTTGGGGTTGCTCATGTCGTGTTTCCGTTGTCGAATGTCAAAGCGGCTTCATGCCGAAGGGTTTGCCGCTTCTGCCGGCATCAAAATCAAATCGGGCCGACGCATCAGGCCTGCATACAAAGCCAGTCCTGCCAACAACTTGAGCAAGCATGGCAGCAAGCCATAAGCCAGACCCAACGCCAGCACGGCATCGGCGTCTTGTTGGCCCGGGGCATAACCCCACAGCCCCAGCAGCGGCAATGACAGGCCAGCGGCCAAGGCCAGATTGAGTTTGGTGGCCAGATTCCACCAGCCCATGAAGGCGCCGTCTGTACGGCCCCGCTCGCCACACCGGTCAATCAGTTGATTCAACAGCGCGCCAGGCACCGTGAGGTCCGCACCCAGTGCCATGCCCGACAAGGCACAGACCACCAAAAAACCAGTGGTGTCTCCTGCGCCCAGCGTGACCACACTGACAAAGGCCAACACCGACAAAGTCATGCCCGTGGCCCATGTGCGCAACAGCCCGATGCGGTCGATCACTTTGAGCCAAAGGGGGAAAGACAGGGCGCCGGCCGCGAAGTACAAACCCAGAAACAGGGGCTCCATGGCCTTGGGCGCCTGCAAACGGTCTTGAACAAAAAACAGCACCAATGTGGCGGGTACGGCGCTGGCCAAACCGTTGAGCATGAAGACCATCAGCAGGCGGCGAAAGCCTGCGTGCCGCCAGGGTTGCCAGAGGCTGGTGGTGTCATGACTTGAAGTTGCCAGAACCCGCGATGCCGCAGCCTTTTGCGCGGTTTTCTGCCAAGTGAACAAACCCAGCGCCAACATCACGACCAACAAAGCCGTGGTCGCGCCCCAGCCCCACAGCGCCGGAAGAGCGGATGCCAGCAGCACGCCCACCAAAGCAAAACCTTCTCGCCAGGCCACCCAGCGGCTTTGCGCAAGGCCGCCACCGCCCTGGCGCGCCGCCCAGGCCTGGTGCAAGATGCCCAGGCCGCTGTAAGCCAGGTGGCTGAGCGTCAGAGCGCAGCCGACCCACAACAACAAGCCGGTCGGCGACAAAGCAGCTGCAGGCGGAAAAAACAGCGCTGCAAAACCCAGCGCGACCACTGTGGCCAGCAGCATCGCCGCCACCCATACCGCTTGCCAGGAATGGCTGTAGAGCCGGTCGCCCCAGCGGCCCAGCCAAGGGTCCACCACCGCATCGATGCTGCGGCTGAGCAAAAGCACCGCACCCAATGCGGCCAGCGTCACGCCGTACTGCTGGGCATACAGGTTGGGCAGATGCACATACACCGGCAAGGCGACAAATGCCAAAGGCAGGCCCAGCAAACCATAGGCCGCTGAGGCATGACCTGGCACTGCGGCCGTGGCCGGCATTGGCGTGGTGTTCATGGCTGCAAGCCCTGCAAGAGCTGCGCACGCATTTTCGGCTCGGATGTGCGCTCATCCAGCCAGATGCCAAAAAACAAGCGCGCAAAGGCCGTGTCTTTGACCAGACCTGCACGTTGGCCATTGACCCAGAATTCGGCACCCACGCCTGGCAGGTTGATGCCCGTGATGCGATCACCTTGACGCACATCTGGGAACAGCTCACGCATGGCGTTTTGCCAACTTTGCGCCTGGGCGTCGGTGAAGCTGCCCACGCGCCGCATTTCATCGATTGAGCGGCTGGCAATGGCCGAACCTTCGAGACGTCGCAAGTATTGAAGCTCCAGGGCAAATGGGTGTTGCGCATATTGGCTGTGCCTGAATCCTGCGGGCGTCCACAAACGGGCGTCGTACACCTCAAAACCCCAGACCCTCAAGCGCACGGGCGCGGTGGGCACCACGCCGCCGAGGTTCGCCACTTCGGGGCGTGAGTAAGCTGCGTAAGGGCTGGCCACACTGGTGTTTTGTGCCTGCGCCGTGAGCAAGAGGACGCCGGACAACACTGCACCCCCCACCAGCTGAACGCTCAGGCTGAGAAATCGTGATGCACGGAGGGGGTGGATCCAGGAAGTCATGCGCATCAGCCCGGTTTGGCCAAGGTGAACTGGATCACATCAATGTTGGCTTCATCAAAAGCCGCTTCGCAGTACGCCAAATAAAAGGCCCACAGGCGGATGAAGCGCTCGTCAAATTTCAGCGTCCGTACGGTGTCCAGTTGCGCCATGAAACTCTCGCGCCAGCGGCGCAGCGTTTCGGCATAGTCGGGACCGAAGTTCAACTCGTCCACCACCTGCAGTCCCGCGGCCTGCGCTTGCTTGCGGAACTCGCTCGGGCTGGGCAAACAGCCGCCCGGAAAGATGTACTGCTGAATGAAGTCGGTGGAATGCACATAGCGCTCGAACAGCGCATCGTCGATGGTGATGCTCTGAATGCAGGCGCGGCCGCCGGGCTTGAGCAAACGGCTCACCGTCTGGAAGTAAGTTGGCCAGTACGCCTGGCCGACCGCCTCGATCATTTCGATCGAGCAGATCGCGTCGTAAGGGCCATCCTGGATGTCGCGGTAGTCCTGCAAACGCAAATCCGCACGCTGCTGTACCCCGTGCGATTGCATGCGCGCATGGGCAAAAGCCAACTGCTCGGTGGACAAGGTCACGCCCGTGATGTGGGCTCCAAATTCGGTGGTGGCTGACTCGGCCAAAGCACCCCAACCGCAGCCGATCTCCAGTACGCGGTCGCCAGCTTTGGCATTGACCATGCGCAGGGCGCGGCGCACTTTGGCCTTTTGTGCTTGGGCCATGTCTTGTGTGTGGTCGCCCTCGAACCAGGCCGACGAGTAGTTCATCGTGCCGTCCAGCCACAGCTCGTAAAAAGCGTTGCCCAGGTCGTAATGGGCATGGATGTTTTTGCGGCTGTTGGTGCGGTTGTTGCGGTTGAGCAAGTGTTTGACACGGTACACCAGGCGCCCGAGCCAGTGACCGTAAATTGCGCCCTCTATCTGCTTGCGGTTGGCGATCAACAGACGCAGCAAAGCGGCCAGATCGGGGGTGTCCCAATCGCCGGCCATATAGCCTTCTGCAAAACCAATGTCCCCCGACTTGAGCACTTCGGCGCAGACCGCCCAGCGGTGGATGTGCAGTGCAGCAAAAGGCGCTTCGTGCGTGCCGAACACCTGAAAATTCCCATCGGGCGCATGCAAGGTGAGCGTGCCGATTTTCAGACGGGTGAGCAAGCCCAGCAAGCGCGTGGCGGCCTTGGGCAGGCTGGCGTTCGGAATGTGCGCTGCGGTGCTGGAGGCTCCCAGGGCAGTGGCGTGGTCAGCAGTCTTCATTGTCATGGGTATCCGTTAGGGTCCAGGGTCATCGGGTCACAAAGTCGCGAGGCGGTTCCGGCTTGCGCCAGAACGGTACTTTTTTCAGCCAGAGCAAAAGCGCATGCCAATGGATGCGGGCCACCACGCCCAAGGTCAGCAGTGGAAAGCGCCACATCACGCGGCGCAAGGTGGGTGCGGTGGCGGGCTCGAGTACGCCGCTCCAGCTGGTGTCGATCAAGGGCCCGTCATCGTCGGCGTGGTCGACACGCGCCACGATGCGGTCCTGGCCGTGCTGCTGCGTGCGCATGAAGCGAAAACGGTATTCACCCTGCACATCGCAAAAGGGTGATACATGAAACACCTTGTGGGCCAGTAGCGTTTGGCCGTATTGCGGCTGCGGCAAGAGGTAGCAGTGGCGCTCGCCAAAGGTGTTGTTCACCTCGGCCACGATGGCAGCCAGGCTGCCATCGGTGCGGTGCGCATACCAAAAACTCACGGGCTTGAAAGCATGGCCCAGCACACGCGGGAAGGCCTGCAGCCAGACCTCACCTGTCGCGTCCTGAATGCCTTCTTGGTGCAGCAGTTCGTCCAGCCAGGCCAGCGCGCCGCCTGTCTCGGCGGGTCGGCCATCGCCGTGGTCGGCATCGTGGAAGGCAAACCAGGCGGGGCGGTTGATCGCCAAAGCTGCCCGGCCTTCTCCAGCCCTCAAGCTGCGCATGGGCAGCATCAAAAAAGCCGTTGGGTAAACGAAGGCATGGTACGCCGGGCGGTGACGCGTGTGCCGCACCTGGCCCCAGCCGATGAGCGCGGTGGCAGCGTTCATGCGGCCAGCGGGTCCTGAACAGGGTCGGCCTGTTCGTGGATGAGTTTGAGCAAGGCGCGGCCCACTTGCAGGCCCGACTTGAGGCCGTCTTCGTGGAAGCCATAACCCGTCCAGGCCCCGGCGAACCAGGTGTGTTGTTGGCCTTGCAACAAGGGCAAGCGCTTTTGCGCTTCGATGGCGGCCAGGTCAAACACCGGGTGGGCGTAGTCGTATTCGCCCACGATGGTGGCTGGGTCAATAGCTTTCAGCGGATTGAGCGAGACCACCACGGGCTGTTCAAAAGGAATGCGCTGCAAACGGTTGAGCAAATAGTGCAGGCAGACCCGCGAAGATTCGCGTTCGCTGCTGGCGGCGCGTTCATAGTTCCATGCGGCCCAGGTCTTGGAGTTGGCAGGCAATACGCTGGCATCGGTGTGCAGCACGGCGCGGTTGTCCTGGTAGCGTATCGCACCCAGCAAGCTGCGCTCATGTGGGCTGGGCTCGCGCAACATACCGAGTGCCTGGTCGGTGTGGGTGGCGATCACGACCTGGTCAAAGCGCTCGGCATGGCCGTCGGTGATGACGCGTACGCCATGGGCGTCACGCTCGATCAAACGCACGGGGGTGTTCAGGCGCTTGTCGTGCACCCCTGCCAAAATTTTCTCGACGTAGTTTCGGGCACCGCCCACCACGCTGAACCACTGCGGGCGATTCGTCACCTG
>CANHUM010000129.1 GCA_947463845.1 Comamonadaceae bacterium | reverse complement strand
TGGGTGCGCATTGCCGACATGGCATTGCTCTACATCCTGCTGGCCATTGGTCTGAACATTGTGGTGGGTTATGCCGGTTTGCTCGACCTGGGCTATGTGGCATTTTTCGCGGTGGGTGCCTACATGTATGGCCTGCTGTCCTCGCCACACCTGGTCAACACCTTCATCACCATGGCCACCACGTTCCCGGATGGCCTGCACATGTCCATCTGGCTCATCTTGCCGCTGGCAGCGGCCCTGGCCGGTTTGTTTGGCATGTTGCTGGGGGCGCCCACGCTCAAGTTGCGTGGTGACTACCTGGCCATCGTGACACTGGGCTTTGGTGAAATCATCCGCATCTTCCTGAACAACATGGACCACCCGGTCAACATCACCAACGGCCCCAAGGGGCTGTCCCAGATCGACCCGATTTCCATTTTTGGTGTCAGTCTGGGCAAGAAGCTGATGATTGGCGATTTTGAAATCGCCTCGGTCTCGCTGTATTACTACTTGTTCCTGAGCTTGGTGCTGATCACGATTCTGATCTCGCACCGATTGGAGGTGTCACGCATTGGCCGCGCCTGGATGGCCATCCGTGAAGACGAAGTCGCCGCCAAGGCGATGGGCCTGAATACGCGCAACCTCAAGCTCTTGGCCTTTGGCATGGGGGCCACTTTCGGGGGTGTTTCCGGTGCCATGTTTGCGGGTTTCCAGGGCTTTATCTCGCCTGAATCTTTCAGCCTCATGGAGTCCGTGATGATCGTGGCCATGGTGGTCCTCGGTGGCCTGGGTTATTTGCCGGGTGTGATTCTGGGGGCCATCTTGCTGTCGGCATTGCCCGAGGTGCTGCGTTATGTGGCGGGTCCCTTGCAGGAGATGACCGATGGCCGCCTGGATGCCGCCATCTTGCGCCAGTTGCTCGTGGCGCTGGCGATGATCGTGATCATGTTGATGCGTCCGCGTGGGCTTTGGCCTTCGCCTGAGCATGGCCAATCGCTCAAGACGAAATGACGGAGCAGACCATGAACCCAACACCCAACCAGGACACCGTCCTCAACGTCTCGGGCATTTCCAAGCGCTTCGGCGGCCTGCAGGCCCTCTCCGATGTGGGCATGACCATCCAGCGCGGTCAGGTCTATGGTCTGATCGGCCCCAACGGCGCAGGCAAGACCACTTTTTTCAATGTGATCACCGGCCTGTACACCCCCGACAGCGGTACTTTCGAACTCGCTGGCAAGCCCTACCAGCCTACAGCGGTGCACGAAGTGGCCAAGGCGGGCATTGCCCGCACTTTCCAGAATATCCGTTTGTTCGCCGAGATGACTGCGCTTGAAAACGTGATGGTGGGTCGCCATGTGCGCACACACTCCGGTTTGCTGGGTGCGATTTTTCGCACACCTGGCTTCAAAGCCGAAGAAACCGCCATTGCCCAGCGGGCGCAAGAGCTGCTCGACTACGTGGGGATTGGGAAATACGCTGACTTCAAGGCCCGCACTTTGTCCTATGGCGACCAGCGTCGCTTGGAGATCGCCCGTGCCCTGGCCACCGACCCGCAGCTGATTGCGCTGGACGAACCCGCAGCAGGCATGAATGCCACCGAGAAGGTTCAACTGCGAGAGCTCATTGACCAGATTCGCCAGGACAACCGCACCATCTTGCTGATCGAGCATGACGTGAAGCTGGTCATGGGCCTGTGTGACCGTGTCACGGTGCTGGACTACGGCAAACAAATTGCCGAAGGCACACCTGCCGAGGTGCAGAAGAACGACAAAGTGATTGAGGCCTATCTGGGCACGGGAGGGCACTGAGATGGCCGATATTCTTTTGAAAGTCAAAGACCTGCAAGTGGGTTACGGCGGCATTCAGGCGGTCAAAGGCGTGAGCCTGGAGGTGCGCGAAGGTGAGTTGGTGTCATTGATCGGCTCCAACGGGGCTGGCAAAACCACCACCATGAAAGCCATCACGGGCACCTTGCCTTTGCAAGCCGGGGACATCGAGTATTTGGGCAAAAGCATCAAGGACCAAGGCCCCTGGGACCTGGTCAAGCAAGGACTGGCCATGGTGCCCGAAGGCCGTGGCGTGTTTACCCGCATGACCATCACGGAAAACCTGCAAATGGGTGCCTACATCCGCACAGACACCGCAGGCATTGCTGACGACATCGAGAAGATGTTCACCATCTTTCCGCGGCTGCGCGAACGCAAGGACCAGTTGGCAGGCACCATGTCCGGCGGCGAACAGCAAATGTTGGCCATGGGCCGCGCACTGATGAGTCGCCCCAAGGTGTTGCTGCTGGATGAGCCGTCCATGGGACTGTCGCCCATCATGGTCGACAAGATCTTCGAGGTGGTGCGTGACGTGTATGCCCAGGGGGTGACGGTGCTGCTGGTGGAGCAAAACGCCAGCCGGGCACTGGCCATTGCCGACCGAGGCTATGTGATGGACTCGGGCCTCATCACCATGACTGGTGTGGGCAAGGACATGCTGGCAGATCCCAAGGTGCGGGCGGCGTATCTGGGCGAGTAAATCGACACATGACCAGCAAAAAGCCCGGCATGCCGGGCTTTTTTGCGACCTAAGTTGCTTGGCCGCTGGTGTCAGAGCTGGGCTTGGTCTGTCAAGACGAGGCCTTGTCGGCCTCGGACGTGAACGAATCGGCGTAAAACTCGTCTTCTGGCAAACCGCCTTGGGCCATATAGTCGCGCTTGGCCGAGTCCACCACGATGGGGGCACCGCAGGCATAGACTTGATGGCCTGACAGATCGGGGAAGTCCTGCAAAACGGCCTGGTGCACAAAGCCGGTGCGGCCAGTCCATTGGTCTTCGGCTTCGGCGTTCGAGATCACCGGTACATAGCGCAGGTTGGGCATTTCGGCCAGGCGTGCGTCGATCCAGTCGGCCATATACAGGTCGGTCGGGCGACGGCCGCCCCAGTACAGCGTGGCCGGGCGGGTGATGCCGCGGTGCTGCATGTGTTCGATCAGCGCCTTGATGGGGGCGAAGCCGGTACCCGAGGCCAGCAGCACCATGGGTTTGTCGCTGTCTTCGCGCAGATAAAAACTGCCATATGGACCTTCGGCCCGCAGAATGTCTTTTTCCTTCATGGTGGTGAAGACCGGGTCGGTGAATTTACCGCCGGGCATGTGGCGGATGTGCAGCTCCACCATGGGCGGAGCCACTTCCAGGGTGTGCGGGGCATTGGCCATGCTGTAGCTGCGGCGTGAGCCATCGCGCAGCAAGAATTCGATGTATTGACCGGCGTGGAACTTCATCACGTCGTTGGCGGGCAGTTGCAGTTTCAGCACGATCACATCGTGTGATTTTTTGTCCAAGCTGACCACGCGCACCGGCATCTTCTTGACCGGAAGGCCGCCTTCGGCCGTCACCTGTTTGGATTCAAGCACCACATCGCTTCGCGCGGTGGCGCAACAGGTCAGCACCAAGCCTTGGGCTTCTTCCTCATCACTCAGGGCCTTGGCCTGGTGCGGGCCATGGACCACGGTGCCCGAGATTTTTTTGCACTTGCACGAACCGCAAGCGCCGTCCTTGCAGCCATAGGGCAGACCGATGCCCTGGCGGATGCCTGCGGCCAGCAAGGTTTCGTTGTCGTCGGCGGAGAAGCTGCGGCCACTGGGCTGCACGGAAATTTGAAAGCTCATCTTTTCGGTATCCTAGAGGGTGTGAATATGACCCGGAACCCCTGATTTTGCCTTCAAACCAAACCCCCTTGGGCGCACTGCCTGCCCGCTTCCGGCGCCAGCGAGTCCTGATCGTGGGCTGTGGCGATGTGGGCTTGCGCACGGCGGGCCAACTGGGTGCGCCGCAAAGTCAACGCGTGCGCCTGATGGCCTTGACCTCATCGCCCGACCGGGTTCGTTTGTTGCGGGCTTGTGGCATGACGCCACTGGTGGGCAACCTCGATGATGCGGCCAGCCTCAAACGATTGGCGGGCATTGCCCAGAGGGTGATCCATCTGGCCCCACCACCCACGGACCGTCAGGGCGCTTTCGACCGCGATCCGCGAAGTCAGGCTCTGGTGCGAGCGCTGCGCTTGCGCACCTTGCCGCAAGCTTTGGTCTATGGCTCCACCACAGGCGTGTATGGCGACTGCGCTGGGCAGCGGGTCGATGAGACCCGAACCGTGAACCCCCACACTCCACGGGCCCAGCGACGGGTGGATGCGGAAAATTTGATGCGGTTTTTGGGACGCAGTGGTGTGCGCGTGAGCGTCTTGCGTATTCCCGGGATCTACGCGCCTGACCGCGAAGGCGGCACGCCCCGCGAGCGTTTGCTCAAGGGCACGCCCGTGCTGGTGGCCAAGGAAGATGTGTACACCAACCACATCCATGCCAACGATCTGGCCCGCGCCTGCACTGCCGCTTTGTGGCGTGGCAAGCCCCAGCGTGTGGTGAATGTCACCGATGACACCGACTTGAAAATGGGCGACTATTTTGATCTGGCTGCCAGCCTGTTCGGCTTGCCCAAACCGCCCCGCATATCGCGCCAAGACGCCAACACCGCGCTGCCCTTGATGCTGCTGAGCTTCATGAGCGAGTCCCGGCGTCTGGACAACACCCGCATGAAACGCGAATTGAAAATCCGCTTGCATTACCCCCATGTGCGCGACGGTTTGAGTCCGCAAGGCGCTTTGTTTTGTGGCGTGCGATGAATTCATTGCGCATCGACAAATGGCTGTGGGCGGCCCGTTTTTACAAAACCCGCAGCCTGGCCAGCGATGAAATCGGCAAGAACCGTGTGCAGATCAATGGCCAGGACGCCAAGCCGTCCAAAGAAGTCAAACCCGGTGACACCGTGCGTCTGCGCCAAGGCGCTGTGGAGCGCACGGTCATGGTGCTGGCCTTGAGCGGCGTGCGCGGCCCGGCCCCTGTGGCGCAGCTGCTCTACTCAGAAACCCAGGAAAGCATCGAGGCCCGGCAAAAAGCCGCCGAACAACACCGCCTGGCTCGCGAGCCAGCACTCAGCATTGAGCAAGGCCGCCCCACCAAGCGCGACCGTCGGCAAATGGAGCGCACCTGGAATGACCGCTGGAGTGCGGGGATGGATTGACCGCTGCGCCAATGGGTGATTCGCCCAAGAAAAAAGCCGCAAGTTGCTGGAACTTGCGGCCTTGAACTGGTGCCCGGGGCCGGACTCGAACCGGCACGCCTTGCGGCGGGGGATTTTGAGTCCCACAGTGAAACTGAGGATTCATGCGGGTTTGCGGGCTGTTTTAGGCGCAAAAAACTCAGTTAATACCGGGTGATT
>CANHUM010000128.1 GCA_947463845.1 Comamonadaceae bacterium | reverse complement strand
CACCGCCAAACCTGGGAAGGCATTGCCGAAGGCGCGGGCCTGCCGCACACCCCCTCGGTGTGGCCCGGGCTGAACGAATACGACAGCCACGCGCTGATCGAGTCCATCCACCCCGAGCCCTTGGCCAAACCCGACACCCCCGAGTTGTACCGTCACCACTTCAGGTTGCTGCGCGACGCCCTGCAAGCTTGGATGGCCGGGCGCACCCAGCCGCGTGACATGCCCAGCTATGCCGACTTTGTGGGGGGCATCGAAGCCGCACTCGACCATGTACGGCGCAACCACTCGGGCGACGTGATGATCGTCTCCAGTGGCGGGCCCATCTCCACTGCCGTGGGTCGCGTGTTGGGCACCCCACCCGAAACCACCATCGAGCTGAACCTGCGCATTCGCAACACAGCGCTGACCGAATTTGTCTTCACCCCCAAGCGGCACATGCTTCTGACCTACAACACCTTGCCGCACCTGGACAGCGACGCGCACCAGGACTGGATCACCTTCGCCTGAGGCTCCGGGCAAGGATGCCGGCCTTGCGCGTTATCCCTAGGCTTGCTCTTGAAAACACAAGGGCAAAATGAGTGGCATGAATTTTTCACCCGCTTGGTCAGGCTCTGGTCATGCCCTTGGGGGCATTCAACTGGGTGTCGAGGGCCATCAAGACCCAGCGGCCATAGCCCAAGAAATGACGGCCTGGCTTGGCGCCCTCGAACTCCAGTCACTGTGCCAGTCGCACATCGAGGGCCCAACCGAAAACAAGCTCTCCTTGCGCTGCACATTGCGGCACGAGGCTCAACAAGAGCTCATGCCCGGCTATGACACATTGGCCCTGCACCAGAGCCTTCAACGCCCTGAAAAAGACAAGTTCCAAGAGCCACTCGAGCGTGAAATCTGCGTGGCATTGCTGGGCTCACCCCACCTGTTTCGCTTTGCCAACCTCGCCGCCCTTCAGTCTCATGTACGTGTTCGTCGAAACATGGTGTTGGCTGCCCGAAAAACCGCTTTGGCTTTCAATACGGTTGCGGCCGAGCGCCCTGAGGCCGACTGGCATTACCAAGATGGCCCTGGTTTTATCTTGAACCCCGGCCGTCCACTGATCCCGGCCCTGATCGCAGCAACCCAACCCGAAGCCACAGGCAAGCTGTACGACTTTTCTTGCTACCGTGCGACCGAATACGTGATCCTGTTGGGCATCGCCCAGGAATTGGCAGCCCATCACCCCGCCATGCTGGCTCAGCTGCAGCAGCTCAACGAAAAGCATGCCATTCGGTCGGGCCAGTTCCACGATGTTTTTTTGATCGAATACGGCAGCATGCAAGCGCCTTTGCCCAGCCGCTTTTATGTGCCCGGAGACCGGCTGTGGTTTCGCAATCCCGACGAACGGTCATCGGACATTGAGGGCTATGAAGGTTCCTGGGTCATTTACATGGGCAGCGGCTTGTTCAGCAACTTCTGGCAGCGCGATCGACCTTTCACGCTCGAGTCCAAGGCGATTGAAATCTTTCATTGGCGGCATGGTGCCGTCCAGGACAACCAGGGCAAGCTGCGCATGGACGAGACGGTGGTGGCCCAACACGTCGCCGAAACCGAGCGCAACCCCCAAGACCGCGCCCAAGTGTTGTCCCGCATGGTCCGCATGCGCGATCCACAAGGGGTGTATGCCGAAGGTGGGTGCATCGATGCCACACGCGAGTACCCCAGGAGTGTCAGCCGTGAGCACTGCGAGCTGGTTCTGCCCAACTACTGAACCCAGGCCCT
Source organism: Comamonadaceae bacterium (assembly GCA_947463845.1). Taxonomy (GTDB): domain Bacteria; phylum Pseudomonadota; class Gammaproteobacteria; order Burkholderiales; family Burkholderiaceae_C; genus Limnohabitans_A. Next base: position 3,513 of record CANHUM010000128.1, on the reverse strand, counting down.
GCTGGCTTAGCCGATTTGATCGCTGAGGGTGTCAGGGGGCAATTGATCGACCTCGGAGAGCAGCTGCGCCAGCGCCCGGCCCGACGCCTCCAGCAAAGCTTGGCCCTTGACGACCGTGGCTGCGGCCGCATTGCCTGCCGCGCCTTGGCGGTTGTAGTCCTGCATTTGCCAGCCCAACTTGGCACTTTGACCGTTGCCCAAAATGGCAAACCGCTCGGCACGGTCTTGTGCAGTCGATCGGAAGTTCTGCGCCTGGCCCATGCGCACCAAGTCCGGACGCAGCGCCAGCATCATCGAGGTTTCGGTGTCTCCCGCGTGCACGCCAAAGCGGTGCTCTTGCGGCGCAAACATGGCCTTCACATCGCCGCCCTGTGCGTCACGCAGCGGCAAGTTGAACCAACTCACGCTGAACACCAACATGCCCAGGCGAGCCCGCAAGTCACGTGCCACGATGTCCATCACGCTGACCTGGCCACCGTGCGCATTGAGCAGCACCAATTTCTTCACGCCACTGGCTGCAACCGACTCGCAGATGTCGGTCCACAAGCGGATCGCCGTCTCGGCCTTGAGCGTCAAGGTGCCCGCAAAACGTGCGTGCTCGGGACTCAAACCCACCGTTTGGGTGGGCAAAAACAAAACGGGCAAGTCAGAAGCCAAGTGCGGCAAACAAGCGGTCACCACACCATTGACCAAGTCAGTGTCCACCGACAATGGCAAGTGAGGCCCGTGTTGCTCGGTGGCAGCCACGGGCAGCACGGCAATCGCCCGCTCTCGCGCCAGCGCCTGAAAATCGGTGGTGGTCCAGTCGGCCCAAAAACGCGAAGGATTTTGCATGTTCGGCATCTTAATGGAGCCGGGGCGTGTACAGTGCTTTTCACGGTGTGATGCACAGGCCTGCAGACACCGTGTTTTGGGTCAGAAAGAAGGATTGGCGTGAAATTTTCCGAGTTGTCGCGTGGCTGGGCCTCTGTTCAGGGCTGGATGCTGGGGCTGGGCCTGGGCGCCCTGTTGATGACGTCATGGCCCGGCCAGGCTCAAACCGGACCGTTGTTTTCAGCCAAATCAACATCCAGCACTTCGGGCAATGCCTTGCTCGGGGGGGCCACCCATGTGGTCAAAACCGAACAGGTGCGGGCCGAATTGCTGGCGCACGCGCCCCAAGGCTTACAAGCTGGGCAAACATTCTGGCTGGGCCTGCAGATCGAACACCAGCCCGACTGGCACACCTATTGGCAAAACCCGGGCGACTCGGGCTTGCCCACGCGGCTGCAGTGGCAGCTGCCGGCAGGCTTGCAGGCCGGTGACATCGCTTGGCCTCTGCCCAAAAAATTCCCCATCGGCACCCTGGCCAACTACGGCTACGAAGGCCGCTTGCTTTTGACCGTGCCTGTCACCGTGGGAACGGACTTCCGCTTCCCGGAGAGTGGACCGCTGGCCCTGGCCTTGCAGGCCGAATGGCTGGTGTGCCGCCAGGAATGCATTCCACAAGAAGGCCGTTTCAGCTTGAGCCTAGCCTCTGCCGCGCCGCAAAAGGCACACGCGGCCTGGTTTGAAAACGCACAACAACTCAGCCCCAAAGCCTTGCGTCCGTTGAAAGAAGGCGACAGCTGGATCACCGGTGGCCCAACCACCTTGTCAGATGACGGCAAGCAGATCAGCCTGCGCTTGCACGGCCTGCCCGCCAGCTGGCGCGGACAGATGCTCAGCGCCTTCCCGGTCACCGCCAACGTGGTACACAACGCAGCCGTCCAAGGCAAAGACTGGACACAAAATTGGCAAGGCGCCGTCTGGAGCGCTCAAATCCCGGTGTCTGAAGAGCGCGGCGACAGCCCCCGCAGCATGCGCTGGGTGATCGCCGTCGGACCAGAGTCGTCCCCCAAAGCACCGGCGTTTGAACTGGAAACGCCCGTACAAGGCACTTGGCCCGCGCTGACACAAGCCGCACCCACCGACATCTCGCCCGCACTGGCCAAGGCACTGGCGGAAAACGCGCGCGCTGCACAAAAGCCAACGGCATCCACCACCGCATTGAGCCTGACCCTGGCCATTTTGGGGGCGCTGGTGGGCGGTTTGCTGCTCAACCTCATGCCCTGTGTGTTCCCGGTGCTGGCCATCAAGGTACTGGGCTTTGCAAAGGCCGACACCTCGCCCTCAGAACACCGCGCCGCTGGGTTGGCCTACACAGCAGGCGTCATCATTTCATTCATGCTGCTGGGCGGTCTGATGCTGGCTTTGAGGGCGGCGGGCGAGCAGCTGGGCTGGGGCTTTCAGCTGCAGTCACCGCCTGTCGTGGCCGGGCTGGCGCTTCTGTTCACCGTTTTGGGCCTGAACCTGGCCGGTGTTTTCGAATTCGGGCAAATGCTGCCCAGCCGTCTGGCCTCACTGCAAAGCCGTCACCCAACGGTGAACGCCGGATTGTCTGGCGTACTCGCCGTGGCGGTGGCATCGCCTTGCACCGCTCCCTTCATGGGTGCATCACTGGGCCTGGCCATTGCGCTGCCTGTGTGGCAAGCGCTCAGCGTGTTTGCGGCCATGGGCGTCGGCATGGCCTTGCCCTATCTGGGGGCCAGTTGGTGGCCAGGCATCGCCCGCGCCTTGCCGCGTCCAGGCGCCTGGATGGTCACTTTCCGTCAAGCCATGGCCTTCCCGATGTTGGCCACCGTCATTTGGTTGCTGTGGGTTTTGGGGCAGCAAACCGGTGTTGACGGGGCCAGCGGCCTGCTGGCTTTGCTGCTCACGGTGGCCTGGCTGGCCTGGGCCGTGGGCCTGGCGGGTCGCACACGCTGGGTCATGAGTGGCCTGGCCTTGGTCACCTTGCTGTGGTTGGGCAGCAGCTGGCTGCCACTGGCTTTGCGTGAAGCGCCTGCAACCGGACCTGCAGCTGCAGCTTCCACCGCATCGCCCAGCAACGCCAGCACAGCTGCTCTGCCCCAGTGGCAAGCCTGGTCAGAAGCGGATTTGCAAACCCAACTGGCCGCAGGCCGCCCTGTGTTTGTGGACTTCACCGCCGCCTGGTGTGTGACTTGTCAGTACAACAAGAAAACCACGCTGGCCGATGCCCGCGTGCTGGCCGACTTTGCAGAGCGCCAAGTGGTGCTGATGCGGGCCGACTGGACACGGCGCGACCCGGCCATCACACAGGCCCTGACGGCACTGGGCCGCAGCGGCGTGCCGGTCTATGCACTGTATGCACCCGGCCGTACGCCCGTACTCTTGTCTGAACTGCCCAGTGTGGCCGAAGTCCAAACCGCCCTTCGGGGTCTACCCGCTCGTTGACCCCCAGCAGCAGGGTCGAGGGCCTGACCGCGACTCACCCCGACAGAGACACCTGAGAACCCGGGTCGCGGCCTGCCACAATAAGGGCATGAGTTCTTTCGCCCCCCTCCAAAACGACACATTCCTGCGCGCCTGTCTGCGCCAGGCCACCGACCACACCCCCGTCTGGCTCATGCGCCAGGCCGGTCGCTACCTGCCCGAGTACTGCGCCACCCGCGCCAAGGCCGGCAGCTTCAT
>CANHUM010000127.1 GCA_947463845.1 Comamonadaceae bacterium | reverse complement strand
TGGTGCTGGCGTCCATTGGCGACTTGCTGGGTCCCTGGAATGGCCGCTGGTTGACCTTTGCCGTGCGGCACCTGGCCAAAATGGTGCCGCCCTTCGAATTGCCCCTGAGCCATGGCCGCACCGTCACCTCGTTCAAAAAAGCATTGGCACAAGGCCGCAGCCTGAACCTGCGCCCCACCACGCAAACCATGGACGACATCGCATTTTTGCAATACACAGGCGGCACCACGGGCTTGTCCAAAGGCGCCGTGCTGACACACCGCAACGTGGTGGCCGCCATGCTGCAAGCCGAAGGCTGGTTCTCACCCGCTTTGGCCGATGTGGCCGACCTGCGCAAAGTGAACAACATCGCAGCTTTGCCGCTGTACCACATCTTTGCGCTGACGCTGTGTTTGCTGGCCATGCGCCAGGGCTCCTACCTCACCCTGGTGCCCAACCCGCGCGACTTTGCCAAGTTCATCGAAGTGCTCAAGCAGCGTCCCTTCCATGTGCTACCGGGTGTGAACACCTTGTTCAACGCCTTGATGCAACACCCGATGTTCAAGAGCATCGACTTCTCTTCACTCAAGCTCACCCAGGCAGGCGGCATGGCCGCTTCGGAGGGCACAGCACGCAACTGGCAAAACGCCACGGGCAGCGCCATGATCGAAGGCTGGGGCATGAGCGAGACCTGCGCCATCGGCACCAACAACCCGGTCACCCAAAAAACCTTCAGCGGCAACATCGGCCTGCCCCTGCCGGGCATCGACATCGCCATCAAGGACGACGATGGGCAAAGCCTGCCCGTGGGCAGCTCGGGTGAAATCTGCATCCGCGGCCCCAACGTCATGACCGGCTACTACAACCAGCCCGCTGAAAACGCCAAGACGTTCACCGCAGACGGCTTCATGCGCACGGGCGACATCGGCATCATGGACGAAGAGGGTTTCACACGCATCGTGGACCGCAAGAAGGACATGATCATCGTCAGCGGCTTCAACGTCTTCCCCAGCGAGCTGGAAAACGTCATCTCGACCTGCCCCGGCGTGGTCGAGTGCGCGGCCGTGGGCATCCCCGACAGCATGCAAGGCGAAACCATCAAGGTGTTTGTGGTGCGCAACGACCCGATGCTGACCGAAGAGGCCGTGGCCCGCTTCTGCCAGGACAAACTCACGGGCTACAAACGGCCCAAATACATCGAGTTCCGCGACGAATTGCCCAAGTCCAACGTCGGAAAAATTCTGCGCCGAGACCTGCGCAGCAACAAGTAAACGTGGCGCACCCCAGTTTGCTGCCGCCGGGCGTGACCGTGTTCGAGCGCGGCTGGCTGTCGGCCAACAACGTGCTGCTGCAAGGCGCCCAAGGCTCCACTTTGGTCGACAGCGGTTATGTGAAGCACCAGGCCCAGACTCTGGCCTTGGTGCAACACGCCTTGCAAGGCCGTCCACTTGAGCGGCTGGTCAACACCCACCTGCACAGTGACCACTGCGGCGGCAACCATGCGCTGCAATCGCATTACCCCGACCTGCAGACCTGGATCCCCCCCGGGCTGGCGCAGGCCGTGCAACATTGGTCAGAAGACGCCTTGAGCTACAAGCCCACAGGTCAGAACTGCCCTGCTTTTCGCTTCAATGGTTTGCTGCAACCGGGCAGCACCCACTGCTGGGGCGACAAGGACTGGGAAGTACACGCCGCCCCCGGACACGACCCGCACTCGGTCATTTTGTTTGCGCCAGCGCACAGACTGCTGATGTCGGCCGATGCCCTGTGGCAAAACGGCTTTGGCGTGGTGTTTCCGGAACTCGAAGGTGTGGACGCCTTTGACGAAGTGGCGCAAACGCTGGACCTGATCGAGCGGCTGAACCCAGCCACCATCATCCCCGGTCATGGCGCCGTTTTCACCGAACTGGCCCCGGCCTTGGCCTTGGCCCGCAGCAAGCTCGAAGGTTTTGCAAAAAACCCCGAACGCCACGCCCGATATGGCGCCAAAGTGCTGCTCAAATTCAAACTGCTCGAATGGGGCCAGATCTCCAAAGCCGAGTTCGGCGACTGGGCTACCGGCGTGCCTTATCTGAACCAGCTGCACCAACGCTTTGGCCACGGCCTGGATTGGGGCACCTGGCTGGACATGATGCTGGCCGAGCTGGAGCGCAGCGGGGCCATGCAGATGGAGGGCGGGATGCTGCTGGATGCTTGAAAGCGACTCCAGGCGTTCCACTGAAGGCTTCAGGCCTCAGGAAACTCTGGGCAATTCGGTTCAAGCCTCGTTGTATCGATCACGCCTGCCAGACTGAGTGAGTTGTCCAAGACGATCGTACATTTCCACGGAATCCGGACCGTGGGCCCCGGAGAGTGCCTGCAAGGCGGAACGGATGGTCATCAGTTGACGGCTGATCAGGGTCTCGTTGCGGCGGTGACCATCCCGACAACGGCGCACCAGCTCTTTGAAATCGGCCCACTCCCCCTGCGCACCATCCCCCAAAGTGCCTTGCTCGATTCTTTGAGCAACATCACCGAGCTGATCCAGAAGTTGCACTTTTTCGGGCTGTATCGCCTCAAACACCGTCAAGTCCTGCTTCTTGAGGGCCTCGAACTCGGCATCGATCAAGGTCAAAAGCCGCGTGGCAGCGGCGCGGGATGTCTCAACAAAGGACAACGTCGGGGGTGAAGATGAAGGCTGGAAACCCGAGGTTTTTCCGGACATGAAATCCCTGCAGGCGAAGGGATCAAGGGGCTCAGCCCTTGATCATTTGCTCGATGGCGTAAAAACTTTCGGCAATTCGGCGGGAATCCAAAGGATATTCGCCTTGCTGAATCGCGGATTTGATCGCTTCGACCTTGGCCCGATCAAAAGAATCGGTCTTCATGGCTTGCAAAGCCACTTCGCTCAGCTGGAGCTGATCGTCCAACGGGGCCATGGTGGAGGAAGCAGCAACGCCAGCACCCTGTCCGGACTCACTGCGTCCATCCAGCGATTCCGGCCTGCCGGCCGCACTGCGGGTACGCGCATCGTTCAGGGCGATGCGGCTGTAGTTTGAAATTGCGTCAGTCATCGTCTTCACTCCTGCCAGCAAAGCCGGCTGCGGGCTTTCATTTTAGCCCTTGTCATCAGATTCGACAGCGGTCCGGAAAACTTTAGGAAATACATCATCCGCTTCCCAAACCGCGCCCTCATTGTCCCTCAACACTGTTGAGACCCACCACTTTCCCTGTCAATATTCGACCTGAGTCCCTGTTTTTTAAGCGAATCGAGTCATCCTTGCGGCCGTCCTGCATGGCCTCGACCTGGGCGACCACCGCAAATCCCCCCACCTGACGAATGGTCAAAGTGACGGTTTGTCCCCGTTTGACCAGCAAAGCCGGACGCAAATCGGTGCTGCGGATCGGTTTGCCGGCCAGGATGTCGCGCGTCAGTTCAGCATCGATGGCGTTGGCCATGTTGTCAATGCTTTGCTGAGGCACGTTGGCGGCTGGCCACTGCGCAAGCTCCAGATGCTCTTGAGTCAAGCGCGTGCCCCGCAGCAAGCCCTGCCGCAAGACCACCACGGGTCGGCTTTCACCGGGATTTTGTGCATTGGGCATTTTGGCTGATGTGGCTGATGTGGCTGATGTGGCTGATGTGGCTGATGTGGCTGACGTCGCCGTAGCCTTGGCACCCGTCATGGTCACCCGCAAATAAAACTGCGAGACCGGAATGGCACAACGCGCCCGCAGGGTGTCCTGATGGGCAAAGGGAAAGTCGTATTGCCAGCCTCGGCTGTCTTTGCAAATGGGCACTTGCAGGCGTGAGTCCAATTCACCCAGTTGAACAGCCTCAAGCGGCATGCCGCGCTGCTCCGCGGCCCAGACGCGTGCGCCCGAGCGTATCGCCTGAGCGGGTTCTTGCGCCCATGCGGCGGGCACGACCATGACCCAGGTCAGCAGCAGGACCAGCCACCCGAGGGCTGGTGAAGGATCGTTTTGGCACGCTCTTTGCATTTTGGATCGCCTGTGGAAATTCCGTCAGCCGTTGAACACATGCGAGGTTTAAGCAACAAACGCGCCAATCGAGTCGATCGCCAACCATGAACTGAAACATGAGTACACCCCTTCCCCATGTCCCGTCATCGCCACTGACGGGCTCACCAACAGCCGCCCTGCCGCACCTGAGCCGTCACGCACAGGGCGCGAGCGGCTTTGGGGAACTCCTGCGAACCGCGCAAGATCAGCTCGAAGCGCCCAAAGAAAAAGTTCAGGTACGTTCCGGCGACACCCTGATTGGGCTGGCCAAAAAACAAGCCGCTCAGGCGGGCCGCACATTGAGCGATCACGAAGCCATGCGAGTGGCCTTGCAGACCGCCAAATCCAACGGCATCCGCAACCCCGACCTGATCTTTCCCGGTCAAAGCGTCGAATTTACGACACCCCTGCGCCCTACCGCTGCTTCGGCCACAACGGGCCTGGAGCTGTCCACACAGGAGAGATTGTTGACCCGACAGTCGGCCCAAACCCATGCTGTTCTGAACAAGACTCTGGAGCGCGCCGTGGACAAGGGCTATCTGAGCCGGGCGGAACAACCGCGGGTCTATGAGCGAATACTGAAACTGGCGGACGATTTCAATTTTGATCCGGACGACTTTGCCCACATCGCCATGATGGAAAGCGACGGGCTCAACCCCAAGGCCACCAATGGGCGCTGCCACGGCATCATTCAATTCTGCGAAGGCCCTGGACGAGGGGCGGCCAGCGTCGACAAGTTGGGACAAGCGGCCAGCATCCGAAACATGGGCGTTTTGGACCAACTGGAGCTGGTGGACAAATATTTCAAGGACGTGGGCCTGGTGACCGGTGGTCAGCGCAAGGTCCAGCTCGACGATCTCTACTTGAGCGTTCTGACCCCTGCCGCCCGCGCCTACCGAGAACCGAACCAGTCACTGCCCATCCCAGGCGTACAGGCAGCCGCGTTGCACATTGACGGCCAAAGGCACCGCCCCATCACCCGCACCTCCATCATGAGCGGCTTGATCCAAAACAGCCAGAACCGGCTGGGCGACCGCCTGGACATCGACGCCCGCAGACCAATCGGGCTGCTCAACCTGCCCTTGGGCCCTGAAAGAAATTTGACGGGGGCCATGGCCGCACCGGCAACGCAGCGGCAAGACTTTGCCGTCCGCTCGACAGCCAGTATCGGAAAGTCGTCTGAAAACGGCTCCAGCACAGCTTCCAAAGGGGAAATATGAGTTGGCACAGCAATTGCATCGAAGCCATCCATGTTTGGACACAACTCCAAGAAACCTGACCTGATGACATCA
>CANHUM010000126.1 GCA_947463845.1 Comamonadaceae bacterium | reverse complement strand
CAGTGCCTTGCAGGTGCTGCAAGCCTGTGTGGGCAGCGGCAAAACCATGGCGCAATTGCTGGAGGGCATCACCTTGTTCCCGCAAACGCTGATCAATGTGCGCCTGACCCCTGGTTTTGACTGGCAAGGCCATCAGGCTTTGTGGGATGCAACGGGCACCGCTGAGGCCGAATTGGCCGATTCGGGGCGGGTTCTGATCCGCGCCAGTGGGACGGAGCCCTTGGTGCGTGTCATGGTCGAGGCGCGAGATGCGGATCAGGCCAGGCAATGTGCAGAACGCATCGCTGCCACCCTGGCTTGAACCGCTTGCTCAGTAAATCAAGCGCTCGGGTTTGATTTCCTGCAGGATGGTCGTCGCAATTTCTTCAATCGATTTTGTGGTGGTGGAGAGCCAGCGGATGCCCGAGCGGCGCATCATGGCTTCGGCTTCCGAGACTTCCATCCGGCAGTTTTCCATGCTGGCGTAGCGGGAGTTGGGTCTGCGTTCGGCGCGTATCTCGGCCAGGCGCTCCGGATGGATGCTCAGACCGAAGATTTTTGACCGATGCGGCACCAAGGCGGGGGGCAATTGCTTGCGGTCAAAGTCTTCTGGAATCAGGGGGTAGTTGGCGGCTTTCAGCCCGTGTTGCATGGCCAGGTACAAGCTGGTCGGAGTTTTGCCGCTGCGGCTCACGCCCACCAAAATCACATCGGCCGATTCCAGATCGCGGTTGGATTGACCATCATCGTGAGCCAGGGAGAAATTGATGGCCTCGATCCGATCGTGGTAGGCCTGGCTTTTGCTGACATCCGAAAATCGACCCACTCGGTGGTGTGACTTGATCCCCAATTCGGCTTCCAATGGGTTCACAAAGGTGCCAAACATGTCCAGCAACATGCCTTGACAGTGTTCTTGCAGCACCTTGAGCACATCCATATTGACCAAAGTCGTGAACACAATGGGCTTGTTGCCTTCGGTCTCGGCCGTATGGTTGATTTGCCGCACGGCCTGGTGCGCTTTGTCGATGGTGTCGGTAAACGGCAGTCGCACGTGACGGGTTTTCGTGTCGAACTGGGCCAGGATGGCATTGCCAAAAGTTTCGGCCGTGATGCCGGTTCCGTCGGAGACGAAAAAAACGGTGCGTTTGGACATGCTTGTAATTTATTTCAAATGCCAGGGTCAACAAGACCCCTAAAATCAGTCAATTATCCACGGCGGCCTGATCTGGATTGCATGCCTAGAACAAGAAAAAATCCTGAACTGAACCCTGGAGCCCGGTTTTAACTTTGGAGCTTTGCATGTCTGATCTTTTCAGTGAGACCGCCTTGGTCGTTCCCTTTGAGCTTTTGCGCATGACCGATGTTGAGTCGGTGGGGGGAAAAAATGCCAGCTTGGGGGAGATGATTTCCCAGCTGCCTTCCGGTGTGCGTGTGCCCACGGGCTTTGCCACCACCGCGCATGCCTTTCGTCAATTCCTGGCTTTTGGCGGCTTGACTGATCGCATCAACGCCCGACTTGATGCCCTGGACACAGAAGATGTGCGTGCCTTGGCGGCAGCGGGGGCCGAAATCCGCGCCATGGTTGAGGCTCAGCCTTTCCCGGCCGATCTTGAAAAAGCCATCCGCGATGAATTTGAGCGTTTGCAGGGCAACAACCCTGAAGCCTCTTTTGCGGTGCGCTCTTCAGCTACCGCTGAAGATTTACCCGATGCTTCTTTTGCCGGCCAACAAGAAACCTTTTTGAACGTCGTGGGCATTGACGATGTGCTGCACAAGATGAAAGAGGTGTTCGCTTCCTTGTACAACGATCGTGCCATCAGTTACCGTGTCCACAAGGGTTTCGCCCATGCCGATGTGGCTTTGTCGGCGGGCGTGCAGCGCATGGTGCGCTCTGATTTGGGCGCTGCAGGCGTCATGTTCACAATTGACACCGAGTCTGGCTTTGAGGATGTGGTCTTCATCACCTCCAGCTATGGCCTGGGTGAGACGGTGGTGCAAGGCGCAGTGAACCCGGACGAGTTTTATGTGCACAAACCCATGCTGGCTGCCGGTAAGCGCTGCGTGATTCGCCGAAACCTGGGCTCCAAGCTCATCGAGATGGTGTTTGCCACGCCGCAAGAAAAAGCCGCTTCTGGCAAGCTGGTCAAAACCATCGACGTGCCCACTGAGCTGCGCAACCGTTTCAGCCTGACCGACGACGAGGTCGAGCAATTGGCCCGGTATGCAGTGGTCATTGAGCAGCATTACGGTCGTCCCATGGACATCGAGTGGGGCAAGGACGGCACTGACGGCTTGCTCTACATCTTGCAAGCGCGCCCCGAAACTGTGAAAAGCCAGGCCAAAGGGACGCCAGAACTGCGCTACAAGCTCAAAGGCAAAAGCACTATCCTGGCCGAGGGCCGTGCCATTGGCCAAAAAATCGGGACAGGACCCGTGCGGCGGGTGTCAGACATCAGTGAAATGGATAAGGTTCAGCCCGGCGATGTGCTGGTGACCGACATGACCGACCCGAACTGGGAACCTGTGATGAAGCGCGCCAGTGCCATCGTCACCAACCGGGGTGGGCGCACTTGCCACGCTGCCATCATCGCGCGAGAGCTGGGGATTCCGGCCGTGGTGGGGTGTGGCAACGCCACGGAGCAACTGACCGATGGCACCTTGGTGACCGTCAGCTGCGCAGAGGGCGATACTGGATACATCTACGACGGCTTGTTAGAGACCGAGATCAGCGAGATCCAGCGCGGCGTGCTGCCCGAGATCAAAACCAAGATCATGATGAACGTGGGCAACCCTCAGCTGGCTTTTGACTTTGCCCAGTTGCCCAATGCCGGTGTTGGCTTGGCGCGTCTGGAATTCATCATCAACAACAACATTGGCGTGCACCCCAAGGCCATCCTGGATTACCCCGCCATTGATGCCGACTTGAAAAAGGCCGTGGAGTCGGTTGCTCGTGGTCACGCGTCCCCCCGCGCTTTTTATGTCGACAAGGTGGCCGAAGGTATAGCCAGTATCGCTGCTGCTTTTTGGCCCAAACCGGTCATCGTGCGTTTGTCGGACTTCAAGAGCAACGAATACCGTAAATTGATTGGCGGCAGCCGCTACGAGCCAGAAGAGGAAAATCCGATGCTGGGCTTCCGTGGTGCTGCGCGTTACATCAGCCATGACTTTGGCGAAGCTTTTGCCATGGAGTGCGAAGCCCTCAAGCGGGTGCGCGGCGAAATGGGCCTGACCAATGTGCAGATCATGGTGCCCTTTGTGCGCACCTTGGGCCAGGCCGAAAAGGTCACCCAACTGCTGGCAAGCCAAGGTTTGAGGCGTGGCCAAGATGGCCTCAAAGTCATCATGATGTGCGAAGTGCCCAGCAATGCCATCCTGGCTGAGCGCTTTCTGGAGTTCTTCGATGGGTTCTCGATTGGCTCGAACGATCTGACCCAGCTGACTTTGGGCCTGGACCGTGATTCTGGTATGGAGTTGTTGGCTGCCGATTTTGACGAACGTGATCCAGCGGTCACCGTCTTGATCGCGCAAGCCATCAAGGCCTGCTTGGCGCAGGGCAAATACATCGGCATTTGCGGTCAGGGTCCCTCGGACCATCCGGACTTTGCGCATTGGCTGATGGACCAAGGCATCAGTTCGATTTCGCTGAACCCGGACACGGTCATTGAAACCTGGACCCGTCTGGGCAGCTGATACGTCAACCCAGGTTTGATCAGAACAAGGCCATGAGCAAACCGATGGATGTCATCGTTTCTTCCGCATATCGCTGGCGGTTGCACCGCAACGTCCTGCTGTATGTGGTTTTTTTGCTGGCGCTCATCGGGTCCATGGCTTGGGCCGAGCGCGTGGGCTTGTCGCGTAACCTGATTGGTCCATTCTTTCTCTTCAGTTCCGTCATGATCTATGCGCTGATCGGGATCGCGGGCAGAACCACGGATGAGGACGAGTACTACGTGGCCGGACGACGTATTCCGGCCATGTACAACGGTATGGCGACAGCGGCGGACTGGATGAGTGCCGCGTCCTTCATCAGCTTGGCGGGCGCTCTCTATCTGCAAGGCTTTTCTGGCAGCGGCAACCAGCCAGGCGGCTTGGCCTATGTCATTGGCTGGACCGGTGGCTTTTGCTTGGTGGCACTGCTCATCGCCCCCCAATTGAGGTCCATGAATCTGTACACCTTGCCGGATTATTTTGACCAGCGCTTTGGTGGACGATGGCCCCGTGTGATTGCTGCATTGGCTTCTGTTTTGTGCTCATTCACCTATGTGGTGGCCCAGATCTACGGCATTGGCCTGATCGCTTCGCGCCTGACCGGGGTGCAATTTGAAATCGGTATCTTGCTGGGCTTGGGCGGAGTTTTGCTGTGTTCTTTTTTAGGGGGCATGCGAGCGATCACCTGGACACAAGTTGCGCAGTACATCATGCTGTTGCTGGCCTTTCTCATACCTGTCTCCTGGCTGGCGTACAAGCAACTGGGCAATCCCGTGGCCCCTCTGGTTTATGGGGCCCAACTGTCCGCTATCGCCAGCATTGAAAAGCGTCTGATGGATGATCCGGCCGAATTAGAGGTGCGCCGTGAATACGCACAGCGCGCGAAGCTTTACGCCTCCCGTTTGCAGGACGTGGATTCCGCCATTCGAGACTTGCGCCAGGAGTTGGAAGACAAAATTCGATGGCTCAAAGCCGAGGGTGCTGACTTTGTCACGATTGCACAAGTGCGACGGGAGTTGCTGGCCGTCCCCCATGAGCCGTCTGTTGCCCGAGAGTTGTGGACTCGAGCCATGCATGACAACTTGGAGCGAGCCCGACCATTGGGGGGCATGCCGCCGCACATTCAGGCCTTTACAGGGGAGCCCGATGGCGGGCTAGCCCAAGAGAAACTTTTCAGTGAGTCGCGCCTGAATTTTCTGGCCTTGGTGTTTTGCCTGATGATCGGCACTGCTGGGTTGCCGCATTTGCTGACCCGCTTTTACACATCGCCATCGGTGGCTGAAACGCGCAGTTCCGTGGCCTGGTCTTTGTTCTTCATCGGCTTGATTTACCTGAGCGTGCCTGCCTTGGCGGTCTTGGTCAAGTTCGAGGTGCTCAACAACTTGGTGGGCAGTCGTTTTACCGAGTTGCCCAGCTGGATGGCGCAATGGGCCAGGTTGGACTCGGCCTTGCTGGAGTTTTCGGACGTGAACGGCGACGGCATTTTGCAGCTGGGTGAGCTCAAACTCGGCGCGGACATGATCATGTTGGCCACGCCAGAGTTAGGCGGTATGCCTTTTGTGGTGTCGGGCCTGGTTGCAGCCGGTGGACTGGCGGCTGCTTTGTCAACCGCCGATGGCCTGTTGTTGACCATCAGCAACGCTTTGGTGCGAGACATGAGACCTCACGGTGTTGCAGGCCCCAAGTCTTCCGAGGGGCGAGTGATTTTGTCCAAGTTTGCACTT
>CANHUM010000125.1 GCA_947463845.1 Comamonadaceae bacterium | reverse complement strand
CCGAAGACAAAGCGCACCAGGCGCGGAAGGTGGGGTGGCGCAAGATGTCGCGGTTGGCCAGCCACAGTTGGCGCAGCTGCAGGGCGTTGGGGTTGGGCCGCGCCAGGGTTTCTTCAAAGCGCCACAGCAGCAGACCGAGGGTGAGGGCACCAAATGTGGCCAAGCTGAGCAGGGCCACACGCCAGCCCAGCCAGTCGGTCAGCACGCCGCCAATGGGTGCGCAGGTGCAGGCGATGATGCCCAGACCGGTGAGGGCTTGCGACATGACGGTGGCCCCTGGGGCAGGGGCATAGAGGTCGCGTACCACGGCGCGGGCGGCCATGACGCCTGCACCCATGGCCACACCTTGCAGGGCGCGGCCTGCAATCAGCCAGGCCATGTTGGGGGCCACTGCACAGGCCACCGAGGCCAGCACGTAAGCGCCCATGCCCCACAGCAGGATGGGTTTGCGGCCATAACGGTCCGACAGCGGCCCCCACACGAGTTGCGACAGGCCAAACGCCAGCAGCAAGGCCGTGAGGGTGAGCTGAGCTTGGCCCATGCCCGCCGCAAAGCCTTCGGTGATGGCGGGCAGGGCGGGCAGATAGAGGTCGGTGGTGACGGGTTGCAGGCCGAGCAGCAGCGCGAGCAGGAGGACGATCTGTTTTTGCGACATGCTGCGTTGCCGGTCCATCACCGACCCCGCAAAAACAGCGCATCGAGATCGCGCATCGTCATTTGCCGCCAGGTGGGGCGGCCGTGGTTGCATTGGTCGGATCGTTCGGTCTCTTCCATCTGGCGCAGCAAGGCGTTCATTTCGTCCAGCGTCAGGCGGCGGTTGGCGCGAACAGCACCATGGCAAGCCATGGTGGCCAGGATCTCATTTTGGGCACGTTGCACCACGGTGCTGGCGTCGTGCTGAGACAGTTCGGCCAAGACGCTGCGTGCCAGCTCCACCGCGTCGCCTTGCGCGAGACTCGTGGGGACGGCGCGCACAGCCAGGGTCTTGGCGGACAAGGGCGAGATTTCGAGGCCAAGTTGCGCCAGCGTCTCAGCGCAGGCTTCGGCCGTGGCCGCTTCGGTCGGCGTGGCAGCAAAGGTCGCGGGGATCAGCAGCGGTTGGCTGGCGATGCGCGGTCCGTTGCCATCGTTGGCGTTGAGCTGGTTTTTCAGGCGTTCGTAAACGATGCGTTCATGCGCGGCGTGCATGTCGACCACCACCAGGCCTTGTTTGTTTTCTGCCAGGATGTAAACACCGTGCAACTGGGCCACAGCGCGGCCCAAAGGCCAGTCGCCTTCAGGCAAAGGGGTGGGCTCTGCGAAGGCATTGGGGGTGCTGGATGCAACACGTTCGCCTTGGGGCCAGGCAGGTGCGGGGCGTTCCTGTGCGACCAGATCTTGGCTGCGTTCGGGCGGGTTCCACAGGGCCTTCAGGTCGGCCATGGCCCGTTCGCCATCGACACGGGCCGCAAAGGCATCCGTTGGCTGGTAGGTCGGGGCGTTCAAGCGCGATGGCCCGGGGCCCTCAAAGCGCATCCCGCCTTGCTGCCAGCGGGCCGATTCGGGTAAGGCCTTGGAGGGGGGACTGCTTGTCAGGTCAAACTGACTGTTTGCATGGGCGGATTCATCGGTTAGATGTTGCGAGCGTGGCGCGGCCAGCGCGTTCTCCAGCGCGTGCCGCACGGCCTGATGCACCGCGCGACTGTCCCGAAATCGCACTTCGATTTTGGTCGGGTGGACGTTCACATCCACCAGCGTGGGATCGATTTCCATGAACAAGGCGTAGGCTGGTTGCTTGTGTCCGTGCAGCACGTCTTCGTAAGCGCTGCGTGCGCCATGCATGACCACCTTGTCGCGCACAAAACGGCCATTGACATAGGCAAACTGGTGGTCTGGACGCGATCGGGCGGCGTCAGGCAGACCGGCGCGGCCGATCACTTTGAGCGGGCCGGCGTTGTATTCCACGGCAATCGACTGCGCCACAAAGTCTTCACCCAGCACATCGGCCAGACGCTGCGCCAGACCGGCGGCTCCGGGGTGCACACGCCATTGTTCAATCAATTTGCCTTCGTGCCAAATGGCAAAGCCCACATCGGGGCGGGCCAGGGCATGGCGACGCACGGCTTCGATGCAGTGCGCCAGTTCGGTGCTGTCACTTTTCAAAAACTTGCGGCGGGCGGGCGTCGAAAAAAACAGCTCTTTCACTTCTACCGTGGTGCCCACGGCGCGGGCGACGGGGCGGATCTCGCCTGTGCGGCCATCCAGTGCGAAGGCATTGGGTTGGCCGTCCATGCGTGAGAGCAGAGTCAGCTCGGACACCGAATTGATCGCCGCCAGCGCTTCGCCTCTGAAGCCCATGGTCATGACCGATTCAAGCTCATCGAGGTTGCCGATTTTGCTGGTGGCGTGGCGTTTCAAGGCCGTGGCCAGCTCGTCTGGTGCGATGCCACCGCCGTCGTCTTCGACGGAGATCAGTCGGGTGCCGCCGCCGATCAGGCGCAGCGTGATGCTGCGCGCTCCCGCGTCCATCGCGTTGTCCAGCAATTCGCGCACCACCGAGGCGGGTCGCTCCACCACCTCGCCAGCGGCGATTTGGCTGATCAGTTCATCAGGGAGTTCGCGAATGGGGCGGCGCGCGGGAGCCGGTGGGTGTAGGAGGGTCACCGCCCGATTTTAGGGCTTCACAGGGGATAATCTCCGGATGGACATCCTTTTGCAACTCGTTGATTTCATTCTCCATGTTGACCGCTACTTGGAGGCCTTTGTCGCCCAACATGGGGCCTGGGTCTATGCCCTGCTGTTTCTCATCATCTTTGTGGAAACCGGCGTGGTGGTCATGCCTTTCTTGCCAGGCGATTCCTTGCTCTTCATTGTGGGGGCCATGTGTGGTGCGGGTTTGATGAGCTTGCCACTGGTGATGGGCTTGTTGCTGGCGGCAGCCATATTGGGTGACCAGACCAACTACACCGTTGGCCGTTATTTTGGACCCCGGGTGTTTCAGTGGGAAGAGTCCCGGTTTTTCAGCCGCAGGGGCTTTGACCAGGCCCATGCTTTTTATGAGAAATACGGGGGCATCACGATCATTTTGGCTCGGTTCATGCCGTTTGTTCGCACCTTTGTGCCTTTTGTGGCCGGTGTGGCTGAAATGACGCGCAGCAAATTCACTTTTTTCAACGTGGTCGGCGCCTTCATCTGGGTGGTGGGCCTGCTGCTGGCGGGTTATTGGTTTGGCAACCTGCCCATCGTGCAGGAGCACCTGTCCAAGATCATTTGGGCGTTGATCATCGTGCCGGGTCTGATGGCCCTGTTCGGTGCCTGGAAAGCACGCCAATCCGCTTGAACCCGAAGACCCAAGATGACCTAGATACCGCGGTGCCTGGCCAGTGGCGGATTGCGTGCGAAGTACTGCTGAATTCCCCGCATCAAGGCTTCGGTCAGCTGTTTTTGATACGCCTCACTGCGCAACTTTTCTTCTTCTTCCGGATTGCTGATGAAGGCGGTCTCGACCAGCACACTGGGAATGTCGGGGGCTTTAAGCACGGCAAAACCGGCTTGTTCGACACGGGGTTTGTGCAGTCGACCCACTGCACCGATTTCGCGCAAAAGATTGCCCCCTAATTGCAGGCTGTCCTTGATTTGTGCCGCGGTGCTCATGTCGAGCAAGGCGCGCTGCACTTGGCTGTCCTGGCCACCAAGGTTCATTCCACCGATCAGGTCGGCCTTGTTTTCCTTTTGCGCCATCCACCGTGCAGCGGCGCTGGTGGCAGCGCCCTGGCTCAGGGCGTAGACACTCGCGCCCCGCGCTTGAGGGGTGAAGAAGGCGTCAGCATGGATGCTGACGAACAGATCGGCTTGTACACGCCGGGCTTTTTGCACCCGGACATGCAGTGGCATAAAAAAATCGGCGTCCCGCGTCAAGAAGGCCCGCATGGGGTTGCCATGGATGCTGCTGGCATTGATGCGGTCACGCAACATCTTGGCAATGTTCAGCACCACATCTTTTTCGCGCGTGCCCCCAGGCCCGATAGCCCCCGGGTCTTCACCGCCGTGGCCTGGGTCCAGGGCCACCACGATCAGTCGGTCGGTGCGCTCCTGAGTGGACGGACGCTGGGCGCGTCCAGGGTTGTCCATGAAGGTGTCTGGCACAGGCTGAACATCCTGACGCCGTGTAGAGACCGCAGGCGCGGGGGGCGGGGGTGCTGCTGTGCTGGACGCAGACTGACTTTGCCGGGCGATCAGCTCTCCCAAAGGATCGTTCACGGTTGCGGGGGCCGCAGGCAGGCCTGAGGGCGCTAGGGGTGAGGCAGGGGCGATGCGTTGTTGAATCAATTGTTCCAGGGGGTCGATCGCCTGCACTGGGTAGAGGTCCAGCACCAAGCGATGGGCATAGGGCGCCACGGGCGTCAAGCTGAAAACCTGCGGGGTGATGGGGTGCTTGAGATCGATCACCAAGCGCACCACGTTGGGGTTGTACTGGGCCACCCGAATGCCGGCAATGTTGGGATCGGAGGCTTGCACTTTGCCCACGAGTTCACGCAGGGCGGTGTTCAATTGCATGCCCTCAATGTCCACGGCCAGACGAGGCGGCGATGCCACAAAGGTCTGTGAGGTTTTGAGAGGAGTGTCCGACTCCAGAGTGACCCGGCTGTAATCAGGGGCAGGCCAGATGCGCACCGCCAGCATGTTGGCCCCACGAACCAACTGGGCAGCGCCCAGGCTCAGCACCAGAAAGCCCGCCTTGATCAGGCGACGGCGGTCATTTTGCATGGTCGTCACCTTGGGTCCAATGTTGAAGCCAAATTTGACCTTGCGCTGTGCCTGCGTCAATGCGCACTTGGCGTTGGTCTTCGTCGATGGCCTCCAGTGTCATCACCCAATCGGGTGGCGGCAGTTGCCCAGCCACTTTGTCGGGCCACTCCATGAGTTTGAGGCCTGACCCGGCAAAGATGTCACGAAAGCCCGCGTCTTCCCATTCCTGTGGATCATTGAAACGGTAAAAATCAAAATGCCAGATGGGCCAGGCTGTGTCGCCCGTCCCTGCTTGGTGTGGCTCGACCACGGTATAGGTCGGGCTTTTGATGCGGCCCTTCACCCCTGCTGCATGCAGCAGGTGGCGCACCAAGGTGGTCTTGCCCGCGCCCAAGTTGCCGCGCAGCGCGATGCGCGCATCGCGCCCGCCGGGCCATTGGTTGAGGCCGTGCGCCAGTTGTTTTGCAAAAGCCTGTGTGGCGGCCTCGTTCGGCCACAAGCCCTCCCAATGTGCTGGGGCGGTCGGGCTTTCTACAATGGGCGGGTGACTGCTGAACGTACTCAAATCGATCTTCTTGAACTGTGGTCCCAGATCCAGATCTGGGCGCGTGAGCTGGGATTGTCCCAAATTGGCGTGACCGGCATCGATTTATCCTCTGCAGAGCCTGGTTTACAAGCCTGGTTGGCCGCTGGCTTTCACGGCAGCATGGGTT
>CANHUM010000124.1 GCA_947463845.1 Comamonadaceae bacterium | reverse complement strand
TGCAGCTGGAGCTGGGCCGCTCGATGAGCTATTACGCCAGCCTCAAATTGCATGCGCCTGTCGACGAGCGCCGCCGTGCCTTGGCCCGTGCCAAGTACCAGTTGGGCGTGTCCATGCGCTTCATTGGCCAGCAAGCGGTGCAGCTGCATGGCGGGATTGCCGTGACGGACGAGTACATCGTCAGCCACTACTTCAAGAAATTGACGCAGCTGGACATGACCTTTGGCGACACCCTGCACCAGCTGGGTGAAGTGTCGGCCCGCATGCAAGAGACGGCGGGCGTGTTCGCCTGAAGCGGTCAACGAACCCGAGCGAGGCGGCAGGGCGGCGCGGGTCGGGCGATGTGGCAAAGCGAAGCGCCTCTGAGCCCGAAACGCGCCGACCTGCCGCCTAGCGGCTCAACACCAGAAACTACTGACTGAGCCGCTGCGTGAAAAGGTCCCCAAAGGGGCCTTTTTCATGTTCACTCCGCCTCACGCACCCGCAAAAAAGAAGCAAAGCGCGGCAAACCTGAAGGCGTGCGCTCGCGGTAGCGGTAAGTGACCCAAGATCCGACAGGCGGCGGGTTGCGTCGCAGCGCATCGCTCAGGCCCGAGCCCAATGCAAAGCGCTGACCCGAAGGCATTTCCAACAACAAGGCTCCGGTTTGACCTTTCAACCGCCCCTGGCCCGCTTGATGTCCCACCACCAGCCCCTCTTCGTCCTCCTCCAGCTTCAACTTGAAGAGCGCGTCGGTGCGGCCTGGCCGCCACCAGGCATCGGCCCGGTGCAGCATCAGCCCCTCGCCACCTTGGTGCACTGTGTCTTGCAACAGGGCTTGTAAAGCGCGCGCGTCCGTCACCTCGCGCTGCACCACAGGCATCAGCCAAGGCACCTGCAACTGCGCTAGGGTCAACTGCACAAAAGCCACCCGCTGCGCAAACGGAGCAGCATGACCGGGCGCGTCAAACACCAGGTACTTCACCGCCCGCCAGGCCTCATCGTCAGGCTCGGTCTGACGCACCACGCCCGAAAGCCGATCAAAAGCCCCGCGCCCCATCCACAACTCGCCATCGAGTGCCACACGAGGCAAAGCCGACAAAAACCAGACCGGGGCCGCGATCACCCGGCCGCTGCGAAAGTGCAAGACTTGTCCATCCCAGACCGCCCGCACACCGTCGAATTTTTCACTGACCCAAAAGCCTTGCGGGGATCTTCCGGGGGACCAGGACATGGCCAGCTGGGTCTGGATCGCCGAGGCTGGCTGCGCAGCTTGGGCACGGGCCATGAAGTTCTGCCAAGGCAACATGACCAGCGCCATGAGGATGGGGCGCCGAGATGGCCCCCGTGCTTTGGGTCGCCCATGCGCAAACGCGCTCAACCACTTCCATGCCTGAGTCCGCATGCTGTCTCTCCCTGAGTGCGCCGGGCTCTTGGGCTCGGACTTTGTCTGTTCAGGACATCATGATGCTGCGCTTTGGGCCCCCATGCAAGCCCAAAGCCAGTGCCTGATCAAACCATCAAGCGCGAGTTTTTGGGCACATGCGCCATCAAAAATGCCATCTGGTCGGCCAGAATGCGGCGGTTGCGCAAGATGAAGTCTTCCCACAAGCTGGGCACATAGGGCGCATACAGCAAGGGCATATGGGCTTGCTCGGGGGTACGACTGCTTTTGCGGTGGTTGCAGGAGCGGCAGGCGGTGACCACGTTCATCCAATGGTCTGGACCGTTCTGGCACAGGGGCACGATGTGCTCGCGGGTCAGCACCGACTCATGAAAATGCCCGCCGCAGTATGCGCAAACATTGCGGTCACGCACGAACAATTTGGGGTTGGTCAGACCTGAACGCAAGTCAAACGGGTTGATGCGCGGCACACCCTGCGTGCCGATGATGCTGTTGACGGTGATGATGGATTGCTGACCTGTGAGTGCATTGTGGCCACCGTGAAACACGGCCACTTGCTGGCCCGCTTCCCAACGCACCTCATCGGCCGCGTAGTGGGTCACCGCCTGTTCCAGAGTGATCCACGATTGCGGTAAGCCTTGGGCCGAGAGTTTCAAAACCTTCACAGACACCTCCATCCAACAGTTCAAAAAACCACTGACACGAAAAGTTCCGTCTCGATCCTGGATGCTGCGACGGGGCAACACGGCCAACAGGATCGGGCTCGGTCACAATATACCCTCTTCCATTGACACAACCGTGAAAACTGGCGCTTGGCCAGAACCACGACAGGACATCACGCGCCACATGAAGGTTTTCCGAGGCTTACACCACCCCGAGCTGGCCCCTGCTTGCGCCTTGACCATCGGCAACTTCGACGGCGTGCACCGAGGCCACCAGGCCATGCTCGCCCTTGTGCGCAGCGAAGCCGCCCACCGAGGCGTGCCCAGTTGCGTGATGACTTTCGAGCCGCACCCCCGCGACCACTTCGCCAAGGCCCTGAACCAGCCCGATCTGGCCCCGGCCCGGATCGCCACATTGCGCGACAAACTGCAAGAGCTGGAGCGTTGTGGTGTGGACCAGGTGGTGGTTCTGCCCTTTAACGCCCGACTGGCCAGCCAGTCGCCCCAAGACTTCATCGAACAAGTGCTGGTGCAGGGCCTGGGCGTGCGGTATGTGCTGGTGGGCGATGATTTCCGATTTGGGGCCAAACGCGCAGGCGACTACGCCATGCTGGACGCTGCCGGACAAGCCCTGGGCTTTGATGTGGCCCGCATGAACAGTTACGAAGTGCATGGCCTGCGGGTGTCCAGCTCGGCCGTGCGCGATGCACTCGGTCAGGGACGCTTGCAAGACGTGACCGCCCTGCTGGGCAGGCCCTACAGCATCAGCGGCCATGTGGTGCATGGCCGCAAACTTGGCCGCGAGTTGGGTGCCAGCGCCGCAGGGGCAGGCAACGGTTTCAGGACCTTGAATTTGCGGTTTTCGCACTGGAAACCAGCCGCCAGCGGTATCTTCGTGGTCGAGGTGCATGGCCTCACAGACCAGGCACTGCCCGGCGTGGCCAACTTGGGCATACGCCCTTCGCTGGACCCCAGCGATGTCAATGGTGGTCGTGTGCTGCTCGAGACCCACGCGCTGCGCTGGCCCGATGAGCTGGGCGGCGAAGGGGGCTACGGTAAAATCATCCGCGTGGACTTGCTGCACAAATTACACGATGAGCTCAAATACGACGGTCTGGACGCCTTGACAAAAGGCATCGCCCAAGACTGCGATGACGCGCTCGCGTGGTTTGCATCACGCCACAGCGAGACGCACCGCCAAACCACCCGCGACCGAATTTGACGCTTCGGCGTTTTGGCGCTCAGCCTGCGCCCCCTTTGTCGGGCACTGGACACCACGGTGCGCCGCCCCATTTCTTTTGCTCCCTGCGGCCAGATGGCCGCGCCCCCCGGATTGCCCCCATGTCTGAACACCACAACCCATCCAGCACCGCGCCCCACACCGATTACCGCGCCACGCTGAACCTGCCGGACACCCCCTTCCCCATGCGCGGCGACCTGCCCAAGCGCGAACCGGGTTGGGTGAGCGAATGGAACGACGGCGGCCTGTACAAAAAACTGCGCGCCGCCCGCCAGGGCGCTCCGCTGTTTGTGCTGCACGACGGCCCGCCTTATGCCAATGGCAAATTGCACATCGGCCACGCGCTCAACAAAGTGCTCAAGGACATGATCGTGAAGTCCAAGCAACTCGCTGGCTTTGACGCGCAATACATCCCCGGCTGGGACTGCCACGGTCTGCCCATCGAAAACGCGATTGAAAAACTGCACGGCCGCAACCTGTCTAGAGACGACATGCAGGCCAAGAGTCGCGCCTTTGCCACAGAGCAAATCGGCCAGCAGCGCGAAGACTTCAAGCGCCTGGGCGTGCTGGGCGACTGGGAGCGCCCTTACCGCACCATGGACTTCGCCAACGAAGCGGGGGAAATCCGCGCCTTCAAACGGGTGATCGAGCGCGGCTTTGTGTACCGCGGCTTGAAGCCCGTGTACTGGTGCTTTGACTGCGGCTCTTCGCTGGCAGAGTTCGAGATCGAATACCAGGACAAGCAAAGCGAGACCCTGGACGTGGCCTTTGAGACCGATGATGCAGCCAAGCTCGCAGCCGCATTTGGCCTCGCCGCCTTGCCCGCTGGCCTCAGCGGCTTTGCCGTGATCTGGACCACCACCGCCTGGACCATCCCCGCCAACCAGGCCCTGAACGCCCACCCCGAACTGACCTACGCGCTGGTGCAAACCGACAAGGGCTGCCTGGTGCTGGCCGAGTCGCTGGTCGGCAAATGCCTGGAACGCTTTGGCATGCCAAGCGGCACGGTGCTCGCCACCGCCAAAGGCACAGCGCTGGGCGGCTTGAACTTCCGCCACCCATTGCACGATGTGGACGCAGGCTACAAGCGCCTGTCGCCCGTGTACCTGGCCGAATACGTGAGCGACAGCGACGGCACAGGCATCGTCCACTCCTCGCCCGCTTACGGCGTGGACGACTTCAACTCCTGTATCGCCAACGGCCTGAAGTACGACGACATCTTGAACCCGGTGCAAGGCAATGGCACCTACGCGGCCGACTTCCCGTTGTTTGGTGGCCTGCACATCTGGAAAGCCATTCCGGTGGTGCTGGAGGCCCTGCGCAATGCGGGCCGCTTGTTGTCCACCGTGACCATCACCCACAGCTACCCGCACTGCTGGCGTCACAAAACACCCGTCATCTACCGCGCTGCCGCCCAGTGGTTTGTGCGCATGGACGACGGCGAGGGTGTGTTCACCAAAGACAAAGCCCCCAAGACGCTGCGCCAGCTGGCACTGGACGCCATCGAGCAAACACAGTTCTATCCGGAAAATGGCAAATCCCGCCTGCGTGACATGATTGCCAACCGGCCCGACTGGTGCATCTCACGCCAGCGCAGCTGGGGGGTGCCTGTACCCTTCTTCTTGCACAAGGACAGCGGCGAGTTGCACCCCCGCACCATGGAAATCCTCGACCAGGCCGCCGACATCGTTGAGAAAGGCGGCATTGAAGCCTGGAGCCGCGTGACGGTGCAAGAGATTCTGGGCGCAGCTGACGCACCCCACTACACCAAGAGCACCGACATTTTGGAAGTCTGGTTCGACTCTGGCTCCACCTTCCAGCATGTGCTGCGTACCAGCCACAAAGATGCTTACGGCGTGCCGCCTTTCCACCACCAAGGGCCCGAGGCCGATCTGTACCTCGAAGGCCACGACCAGCACCGGGGTTGGTTCCACAGCTCGCTGCTGCTGGGCTGCGCCCTGTACGACCGCGCCCCTTACCGGGGCCTGCTGACCCACGGCTTTGCCACCGACGGCCAAGGCCGCAAGATGAGCAAGAGCTTGGGCAACACGGTGGAGCCGCAAACCATCAACGCCAAGATGGGCGCCGAAATCGTGCGCCTGTGGGTGGCCAGCACCGACTACTCGGGTGACCTGAACATCGACGACAAGATTCTGGCCCGCGTGGTG
>CANHUM010000123.1 GCA_947463845.1 Comamonadaceae bacterium | reverse complement strand
TCGGATGCACCTGACCCCCCACCAAGCCAAATACATCGCGCACGACCTGACCCTGCAGCACGCAGGCGGCGGGCTCGACCGTTTGAGCCAGGCGCTTTTTAACGCCAGCGTGGACCTGAACCCGCACCAGATCGAGGCGGCCGTGTTTGCGCTGCGCTCGCCGCTGAGCAAGGGGGTGTTGTTGGCCGACGAAGTGGGCCTGGGCAAGACCATCGAGGCGGGCATCGTGCTGTGCCAATACTGGGCCGAGCGCAAGCGGCAGCTGCTGGTCATTTGCCCCGCATCGCTGCGCAAGCAATGGGCGTTGGAACTGCAAGACAAGTTCAACCTACCCGCTGTGGTGCTGGACTCGAAAACCTGGCGCGAAGCGCAGCGCCAAGGCTTGGCTCCGTTGCGTCAAAAAGCCGTGGTGGTCATGTCGTATGCCTACGCCACCCGTATCAAAGAAGAGGTGCGGTCCATGGCCTGGGACTTGGTCGTCATCGACGAAGCCCACAAACTGCGCAACGCCTACCGCGAGAGCAACAAAATTGGCCAAGCCATCCGCTGGGCCACAGGTGACAGCCGCAAGCTGCTGCTGACTGCCACGCCGCTGCAAAACTCGATTTTGGAGCTGTACGGCCTGTCCATCCTGATCGACGACAGCATCTTTGGAGACCTGAACGCCTTCAAAAGCCAGTTCACGGGGGCGGGCAGCGACTTGGCTGGGCTGCGCCAAAGGCTGGACAGCTTTTGCAAACGCACCCTGCGCAAAGACGTGACGGAGTACATCAAGTACACCGAGCGCAAAGCCATCACGCAAAAGTTCCGGTCTACGGACGACGAACACCGCTTTTATGAAGCCGTCAGCGACTACCTGACCCGCGAAGACAGCTACGCCATCCCCCGCTGCCAACGCCACCTGACCGAGCTGGTGCTGCGCAAGCTGCTGGCGTCCAGCTCGCTGGCCATTGCGGGCACTTTGGGGGTGATGAAAGAGCGCCTGCAAAAACTGCGCGACGAAAAAATCCAGAACATCGCCGACTGGGACCAAAACGACTGGATCGAAACTCTGGTCAGCCAAGAGGAAATGGAAGAAGACCTGCTGGACGAAATCCTCAACGCCAGCGAAGAAGCACAAGAAACTGCCGCCCCCACAGACCCCGCCCAGCTTGACCGCCAACGCCTGAACGCCGAATTTGCCGAGCTGGACCGCCTGCACGCCTGGGCGCAAGGCATGGGCACCGACACCAAAACCATCGCCTTGCTGCAAGCGTTGGACGTGGGCTTCAACGCATTGGCCCAAATGCAAACGGGCGGTACCGCCCAACGCAAAGCGCTCATCTTCACCGAGTCGCGCCGCACGCAGGAATACCTCAAACGCTTTCTGGAGCAAAACGGCCACGCAGGCAAAGTGGTGCTGTTCAGCGGCACCAACGCTGGCCCCGAAGCCAGCAGCATCTATGAACGCTGGCTCACGGCCAACCAAGGCACGGGCCGCATCAGCGGCTCGCGCGACATCGACATCCGCACCGCGCTGATCGAGCACTTTCGGGACGAAGCCGACATCCTCATCGCCACCGAAGCCGCCGCCGAGGGCGTGAACATGCAGTTTTGTTCACTGGTTATCAACTACGACCTGCCCTGGAATCCTCAGCGCGTGGAGCAGCGCATCGGGCGCTGCCACCGCTACGGCCAAAAGCACGACGTGGTGGTCATCAACTTCTTCAACGAACGCAACCACGCCGACGCCCGCGTGTTGGAGCTGCTGGCCGTCAAGTTCAAACTGTTTGACGGCGTGTTTGGCGCGTCTGATGAAGTGCTGGGCAGCATCGAATCCGGGGTCGACATCGAGCGGCGCATTCTGGATATCTACCGCACCTGCCGCACGCCCGAGCAAATCGACGACGCTTTTGCCGCGTTGGGCCAGGCCATGAAACCCGCCATTGACGAACGCATGGCGCAAACCCGCAGCCAACTGCTGGAAGTGTTTGACGCCGAAGTGCACGAACGCCTGCGCCTGCAGCGGCAGGACACCCTGAGCCACCTCAACCAATTCAGCCGCCGATTTTGGGACCTGACCCGCCATGTGCTGGCCGGGCAAGCCTGGTTTGACGAAGAGCACCTCAGCTTTGACCTGCCCGCACCCACCGCTGCGGGCATGTACGCTGGCATCTCGGTAGGCCGCTACCACCTCATCTCGCGTGAAAAACCCAGCGACGTGAATTCACTCGCCGTGAACGAGCCAGTGCAAGACGCCCACACTTACCGCCTGTCGCACCCGCTGGGCGAATGGGTGGTGCACGCCGCCTTCCAAGCCAGCACCCCGGTGCAGCGCCTGGTGTTTGACCCGGCGCAAAACCCCGCCCGCGTCTCGGTGGTCGAGGCGCTGCGCGGCCAGTCGGGCGTGCTCAGTTTGCAAAAGCTCACGGTGGACAGCTTTGAAAAACAGGAATACCTGCTGTTCTCGGCGCTGTCCGACGCCGGGCAATCGCTGGACCAAGAGACCTGCGAAAAGCTCATGGCCACGCCCGCCACCCTGCATGGCAGTGGCGCGGCCAAGTTGACTGATTCGACCCAAGCCACCCGCCTACAACAAGAAGCCAAACGCCACGCCGATGCCACCGTCGCCCATGCGCTGGAGACCAATAACTCGCACTTCAAAGAAGCCCGCGACAAGCTCGACCGCTGGGCAGATGACATGGAGCTGGCTGTTGAGCAAGCCCTGAAAAACACCAAAGAACAAATCAAAGTGGCCCAGCGCGAAGCCCGCCAAGCCCCCACGCTGACCGAGCAGCAAACCATTCAAGAACGCATCGCCAAACTGGAGCGCCTGCAGCGTAAGCAGCGGCAAGAAATCTTCGACGTTACCGATGCCATCCAAGCCAAAAGGGAGCGGCTGATTGACCAGCTCACCCAGCGCATGACTCAACAAGTGCAGACCGAACACCTGTTCACCCTGCAATGGACGGTGACATGACCGACCACACCGTGTCAGCGCTGCAAGCCATGGAGCCAGGTGCCAGTGCAGACGCCTGGCCAGACGCCGTGCCACCCAGCGAATCCGAAACCGTCGAATTCAAAACCAGCCTGGCCGAACTCAAGCAAGGCCTGATCTCGCTTGTAGCCATGCTCAACAAACACGGGCAGGGCGATCTGTGGTTTGGCATCGCCCCCAGCGGCAAGCCAGCGGGCCTCATGGCCAACGAGAAAACCCTGCGCGACGTGTCGCAAGCCATAGGGGTGCACATCGATCCTCGGCTCTACCCCGAAATCACCTCGGTGGACGTGGCGGGCAAAACCTGCCTGCGCGTGCAAGCCACAGGCCACCAAAAGCCGTATTTCGCACATGGCCGCGCCTACATCCGCGTGGCTGACGAAGACCGGCAAATGAGCGCCCGCGAACTCGAAAGCCTGATCCTCAAGCGCAACAGCGCTGCCCTGCGCTGGGACAATGAGCCCTGCACCACGCCCCTGGCCGAGCTGAACGAAACCAAAATCCGCCGCTTTGTGGAAAGGGCCGGCCTGCCTTGGGACAACCCAGCCAATGCCCTCACCAAGCTTGGCCTGCTGCAAGGCGGGCAACTGCTCAACGCCGCCCGCCTGTTCTTTGCCGACCAGCCCATTCAGCTGCGCTGCGCCGTGTTTGCCAGCACCACCAGTGCCACCATCCTCGACCGCCATGACTTCGATGGCGACGTGCTCGAACTGATTGAAGAAGCCGAAAAATACATCCTCAAAAACATCCACATCGGCATGCGCCTGGACGGCATGCGCCGGGTGGATGTGCCCGAAATCTCGCGTGCTGCCCTGCGCGAAGCCATCATCAATGCCTTTTGCCACCGCGACTGGCGTCACCCGGACTATGTGCAGGTGGCGGTTTACAAAAACCGGGTCGAAATCCGCAATCCCGGCGGCCTTTTTGATGGCCTGACCTTTGAGGCCATGCGCCGGGGCAACGTCTCTCACCGCCGCAACCCGCTGATTGCTGAGCTGTTCCGGCGCATCGACATGGTCGAAGCCTGGGGGCGCGGCATGCCCCTGATCCTGCAAAACGCCCCCAATGTGGAGTTCCGCGAGATCGCCCAGCTGTTTGTGGCCAGCTTTGAACGGTCCAGTGCGACCGCAGTGACTACCCAAGAAACGGGCGGTACTACCAAAGAAACTACCAAAGAAACTACCAAAGAAACTACTAAAGAAACTACTAAAGAAACTGCTACAGAAAGCAGCAGTGGACGCCCCCTGCGCATGAAAGAAAGGCTGCTGATCTTGATTCAACAGCAGCCAGAGATCACCGCCGCCGAATTGTCTAACGCCACGGGCATTGGCGTAGACGGGGTGAATTACCACCTCAACCAACTCAAGCAGACAGGCAAGCTCCGCCGCGTTGGCCCCACCAAAGGCGGGCGCTGGGAAGTCCTTTGATTCAAATAAATAAGCACCAACCATGAACACCCGCAACACCAAACAACGCGACCGCCTCAAAGCCCTGCTGAAAGAACTGTTCCAGCTCGACAAACCCGAGCTGGACTTTGGCCTATACAAAATCATGCACGCCAAAAGCCAGCAGATCACCCAGTTTCTGGACACCGATTTGCTCAAGGAAATCGAAGCCGCTTTTGGGGCCGAAAGCGCAGGCCGTGTGCAGCATGCCGAGCTGAAAGTGGCCGAGGCCATCGAACAGGCCAAAAGCTTTGGTGCAGCTGACCCAGAAGCCACGCCACCCGTCATGCAAGCCCGCGCCGCCTACAAGCTGGCACTGGAAGGCGGCAACACCGAAGCCGAGATTTACGACCACCTGTACCGCTTCTTTGAACGGTATTACGACAACGGTGACTTTTTGAGCAAGCGCTACTACGCCCGCGAAAACGACAGCCGCGCCGCACCCTACAGCGTGCCCTACGACGGGCGCGAGGTGTACCTGCACTGGGCCAACAAAGACCAGTACTACATCAAAAGCGGCGAATACCTGAACAATTTCAGCTTTGACCTTACCGAAGCCGTACGCCTGACCCGCGAAGCCAAAGGACAGGCAGCGACGGCGCTGGACTTTGGTGACGCCACAACCGATGGCCAGCCGCTCAAAGTGCACATGCACCTGGCCCAAGCGCAAGAGGGCGAGCACGGCAACATCAAAGCCGCCGCAGACCAAAAGCGCGAATTCATTCCCCTGCTGTCCAACCCGGTGGCATTCAACGAACAGGGCGAGCTGGTGCTCAACTTTGAGTACAAGGTGCTGCCCGAGGGCTACCCCATCGACGCCGCCACAGAGGCCGCGCTCAAAACCCAATACGACTTCAAAAACAAAGGCGATGTGCCCGCGCACTGGATGGCCGATGTGTTTTTGCGTGCGCTGCAAACACTGGAAAAGGCCGACACCCGCTACCTGCCCCTGCTGGCCGAGCCCGTGCCCACCGACACGCAAAAAAAGCGCCCGCTGCTGGCCAAGTACATCCAGCAATACACGGCCCGCAACACCATGGATTACTTCATCCACAAAGACCTG
>CANHUM010000122.1 GCA_947463845.1 Comamonadaceae bacterium | reverse complement strand
TGTTCACCAAGCCGGTCGCCGGCCGCCGCGAGCACAGCGTGCTCATCCTCGCCGAAGGCCGCCTCATGAACCTGGGTTGCGCCACGGGCCACCCCAGCTTCGTGATGTCGTCCTCGTTTGCCAACCAGACCATTGCCCAGATCGAGCTGTTCACCAAGCAAGACCAGTACGAGTCCGGCAAGGTGTATGTGCTGCCCAAGCACTTGGACGAAAAAGTGGCGCGTCTGCACCTGAAGAAAGTGGGCGCTCAGCTGACCGAACTGACCGACGAGCAAGCCGACTACATCGGTGTTTCCAAGAGCGGTCCTTACAAGGCTGACACTTACCGCTATTGAACCCACGCATGCGCATTGACCAACTTCGTGTCGAGCGCGGCCTGGCCGCTTCTCGCTCCCAGGCTCAGCGATTGATCGCTGGGGGCGTGCAGTGGCAGCAGCCCGATGGAAGTTGGCGTGCGGTGGTGAAAAACCGCGACGAGGTGCCCGATAGCGCTGCTTTGCAGTTGCTCGACGATGCCGAGTCGCGTTTTGTTTCTCGCGGTGGTCTCAAGCTCGAAGGGGCATTGAACGCCACGGGCCTGCAGGTGCAAGGGCTTCGTTGCCTGGACGTGGGTCAAAGCACGGGCGGTTTCACAGATTGCCTGCTGCAGAATGGCGCGGCCGAGGTGGTGGGTGTCGATGTGGGCCATGCCCAGGTGCACCCGCGCATCCGCGAAGAAGAGCGCGTGCTGTGCATCGAGGGTGTGAATGCCCGAGAGCTGACGCCCGGTGACGAGCGGATTCCTGATGCGCTGGAAGGCTTTGACGTGATCGTGGGTGATGTCTCGTTCATCTCGCTCACGCTGGTCTTGCCCGGTGTCGTGCATTTGCTCAAACCCACGGGGCAGCTGCTCATGCTGGTCAAACCCCAGTTCGAGCTGCAACCGGGCCAGGTGGGCAAGGGGGGCATTGTGAAAGATGAGCGCCTTTACCCTTTCATTGAAAACCGCGTCCGCACGGCGCTGACCGATTTGGGCATGCAGGTGACCGCTTGGCTGAGCAGCCCGATCGAAGGCGGCGATGGCAACCGTGAATTTTTTGTGCAAGCCTGTTGGCCCGAACCGGCGGCGGTTTTGCCCGCACGCGAGAAGGCACGCAGGTCACATGAGGCCGATCTGGCCGCCAAGGCCTATGCCTTGGCCAACGACGATTGAAAATTGAAAGTGTTGAGATGTCTGGTTTGAAGCTGCCCATCAGTCTGGAATTTTTCCCACCCAAAACGGCCGAAGGCGCTGAGAAATTGCGCGGGGTTCGCCAAAAGTTGTACGCACTCAAGCCCGAGTTCTGCTCGGTGACCTACGGCGCTGGCGGTTCCACCCAAGAGGGTACTTTTGCCACGGTGGGCGAGATCCAGTCTGAGGGCGTGAGTGCGGCTTCTCACTTTTCCTGCATTGGCGCGAGCAAGGCCTCGGTGCGTGCCGAGCTGGCCACGCTCAAGGCCATGGGCGTCAGGCGTTTGGTGGCGTTGCGAGGTGACTTGCCCAGCGGCTACGGCGCGGGCGGCGAATTCCATTACGCCAGTGACCTGGTGGCCTTCATTCGGGCAGAGACGGGTGATGACTTCCACATCGAGGTGGCTGCCTACCCCGAAATCCACCCGCAAGCCAAGTCGCCTGAGGCCGATTTGCAGGCCTTTGCCACCAAGGTCAAAGCCGGGGCCAACTCGGCCATCACGCAATATTTCTACAACAGCGACGCGTATTTCCGTTTTGTCGACGACGCTTACAAACTGGGCGTGGATGTGCCCGTGGTGCCGGGCATCATGCCCATCACCAGTTCCGCACAGTTGCTGCGCTTTTCGGATGCGTGTGGGGCGGAGATTCCGCGCTGGATCCGCTTACGCCTGCAGGCCTATGGCGACGATGTCGAGTCGATCAAGGCTTTTGGCCTGGATGTGGTGAGCGATCTGTGTGAGCAACTCATCAACGGTGGCGTGCCTGCCATCCATTTCTACACCATGAACCAGAGTGCGGCCACTCTGGAGATCGTGCGCCGGCTCTGAATTCGGCTTTGCGCAGACCTCAGTGGTCTGCCGCACGCTGAGCCATAAAGCAACACGGTGCTTTGATGTGGCGCAATGTGGCTTGCTGCCAAGGACGGTGTCTGCGGCATTTTGATGTGGCGCAAATGCGCGCACCCTGTCCGATATTCCAATGGCATCGAGAGGCTTTTTCTCTCGCTGACTTAAGGAATATCAATATGAAAGCAAATCAATGGTGGGCAGCTTTGCTGCTGGTGGGATCGGTCACAGGCGCCATGGCGCAGGTCGATGGGCAAAGCCCATGGCAAGTTCGTTTGCGCTCGGTGCACCTGGACAGTGTCGACAAAGACACCACGCCTTTGGGCTTGTCCATCAACAACAAGAGCTTTGCCGAAATCGACTTCACCTATTTCTTCAACAAAAATGTGGCGACGGAGCTGGTGTTGACCACGCCCCAGAGGCAGCGCGTGTATTCGAATGGCAGCGACATTGGCTCCTTCAAACACTTGCCACCCACATTGATGCTGCAGTACCACTTCACGGACATGCAGGGCTTCAAGCCTTATGTGGGTGCGGGCGTCAACTACACCCGCTTCAGCGGCGTGTCTTTGCCTGCAGGTGTTTCGCTGGACAGCCACAGCTGGGGCACGGCCTGGCAGGCGGGGTTCGACATTCCGATCGACAGGAATTGGTCGATTAACTTTGACTTGAAAAAAGTCTATATCCGAACCGATGTTTACAGCGATGGCGTCAGTTTGGGCCGTTTGCGGGTGGACCCTTTGCTCTATGGCGTGGGCATCGGTTACCGTTACTGACGGCCTCGGGTTGAAGACCTGAAGCGGCGGGGCCGTGTTTGATCAGAGGTAGGGGTTGGCCAATCCCAGACCCGCAAGGATGGCCACTTCGTAAGCCTCCATCTCTTGGGCATCGGCCTCGCTGGTTTCATGGTCCCAGCCTTGCGCATGCAGCGTGCCGTGCACCAGCAAGTGGGTGTAATGCGCCGCCAGTGTTTTGCCCTGCTCCTTGGCCTCACGTGCCACCACTGGCGCGCACAGCACCAGGTCGGCCATCACCACGGGTGATTGCGCATAGTCGAACGTCAGCACATTGGTGGCGTAGTCCTTTTGACGGTAGCCTTTGTTCAGCGCGCGACCTTCCTCTTCGCCCACGATGCGCACTGTGATTTCGGCGTCATCGGCCAGGGCGTGGCGGATGGCGCGGGCGACTGCGTGACGGGGCAGAGCAGCGCGGTGAAGGGCTGCGCAGGGGATGTCGCCGAATTGCAGCGACAGCTGAAGGTGCTGGAGGGGCATGGGATGGGATGAATGGGTGTCAGTCGTCTGTCGGCAGCGGTTTGCGGCGGGTGGTGACGCCCGCGCGCATGGCGGCGCTGCCTTGTGCGTCGTAGGCGTCCACGATGCGGGCCACCAGCGGGTGGCGCACCACATCGGCGCTGCTGAACCGGGTGAAGGCAATGCCTTTGACGCGCTTCAAAACCCGCTCAGCGTCGATCAAGCCGCTGAGCTGGCCCTTGGGCAGGTCGATCTGGCTGACATCGCCCGTGACCACGGCTTTGGCGCCAAACCCAATGCGCGTTAGAAACATCTTCATCTGTTCGGTCGTGGTGTTTTGGGCCTCGTCCAGGATGACAAAGGCGTTGTTCAAGGTGCGCCCGCGCATGAAGGCCAGTGGCGCGATCTCGATGGCGTTGCGCTCAAAGGCCTTTTGCACCTTGTCGTAACCCATCAGGTCGTAAAGCGCGTCGTACAGCGGTCGCAAATACGGATCGACTTTTTGCGACAAGTCGCCGGGCAAGAAGCCCAGCCGCTCTCCGGCTTCTACTGCCGGGCGCGTGAGCACGATGCGCTGCACGCTGGCGCGCTCCAGCGCGTCCACTGCGCAGGCCACGGCCAGGTAGGTCTTGCCGGTGCCGGCTGGGCCGATGCCGAAGGTGATGTCGTGGGTGGCGATGCTTTCCAAATAGGCGGCCTGCACCGGGGTGCGGGCTTTCAGGTCGGCGCGTCGGGTTTGCAGGGCGGGCAGATCGGCTTCTTCGCCCCCGCTGTCGCCCACCAGCATGAGCTGCACCATGTCGGGCGCAATCGGGCGGTCAGCCCGCTCGTAAATCGCCTGCAGAATTTCCATCGCCCGCAGGGCCACCGCTTTGGGGCCGTCCACCTTGAACTGTTCATGGCGGTGCGCGATGCTCACCTGCAAACCCGCCTCGATGGTGCGCAGGTGTGCATCCATGGGGCCGCACAGGTGCGACAGGCGGGTGTTGTTGTGCGGCGTGAAGGTGTGTCTGACGATCAAGTGGATAATCCTGTCCGTGGGTGGTTTCGCGGGGTAGTTGGCTGGCCAAGGAGCCCCGATTCTCCTCCATATCCACGCAAACCAAAGGCCCTGCATGATTGGCAAACTCACTGGCATCCTGAGCGACAAGAACCCTCCCGAGGTGGTGGTGGATTGCCACGGCGTGGGCTATGAGGTGAATGTGCCGATGAGCACGTTTTACAACCTGCCCGCCACGGGCGAAAAAGTCAGCTTGGTCACGCACTTTGTGGTGCGCGAAGACGCGCAAATCCTGTACGGCTTTGCCACCTTGGGCGAGCGCGAAGCCTTTCGCCAGCTGATCAAGATTTCCGGCGTCGGCCCCCGCACGGCCTTGAGTGTGTTGTCGGGCATGAGTGTGTCCGATCTGGCGCAGGCCATCACCACGCAAGAAGTCGGCCGTTTGGTCAAAGTGCCGGGCATCGGCAAGAAAACCGCCGAGCGTCTGCTGCTGGAACTCAAAGGCAAGCTGGGCGGCGACATCGGTGGCTTGTTTGCCGTGAACACCAGTGATGCGCAAAGCGATATCCAGCAGGCTTTGCTGGCACTGGGCTACAGCGACAAGGAAGCTGCCGCGGCCCTCAAGAGCCTGCCTGTGGATGTGGGCGTGAGCGAGGGCATCAAACTGGCGCTGAAGGCCCTGAACAAATAAACGAGCCAAGCCATGAGCATTCGCACCGACGACTTCGCCCCGCAGCCCGAACCCCGGGTCATTTCAGCTGCGCCCGTGTCACAACAGGAAGAAGCGATTGAACGCGCCCTGCGTCCCAAGCTGCTGGACGAATATGTCGGGCAGGTCAAGGTGCGCGAGCAGCTGGAGATTTTCATCAGCGCGGCCAAGATGCGCGAGGAGCCGCTGGACCATGTGTTGTTGTTCGGCCCGCCGGGCTTGGGCAAAACCACGCTCAGTCACATCATCGCCGCCGAGCTGGGCGTGAACCTGCGTCAGACCAGCGGACCTGTTCTGGAGAAGCCCAAGGACCTGGCTGCGCTGCTCACCAATCTGGAGCGCAACGATGTGCTCTTCATTGACGAGATCCACCGACTCTCTCCGGTGGTCGAAGAGATTTTGTACCCCGCGCTCGAGGACTACCAGATCGACATCATGATCGGCGAAGGCCCGGCGGCGCGCAGCATCAAGCTGGACTTGCAGCCCTTCACCCTGGTGGGCGCGACCACCCGTGCGGGCATGCTC
>CANHUM010000121.1 GCA_947463845.1 Comamonadaceae bacterium | reverse complement strand
GGTGCCGGGCACATGCAAGCCCATGGCTTCGAGCAGCATCTGGTTGCTGTTGGCGGTGCCATAAAAGGTGCAGGTGCCTTCGCCGTGGTAGGCCTTCGACTCGGCCTCGAGCAACTCCGCGCGGCCCACCAGTCCCTGCGCTGCTTGTTCGCGCACCTTGGATTTTTCGCTGTTGGACAGGCCGCTGGTCATGGGGCCAGCCGGTACAAACACAGTGGGTAAATGGCCAAAGTGCAAAGCGCCAATGAGCAAGCCTGGCACGATTTTGTCGCACACCCCCAGCATCAAGGCGGCGTCAAACACATCATGGCTGAGCGAGACGGCAGTGGCCATGGCGATCACATCACGGGAGAACAGGCTCAGCTCCATGCCGGGCGTCCCTTGCGTTACGCCATCGCACATGGCGGGCACACCCCCTGCCACTTGGGCGGTCGCGCCCAGCTTGCGGGCTTCATCCTTGATCAGGTCTGGATAGTGTTGCAAAGGTGCATGCGCCGACAACATGTCATTGTAGGCATTGACGATCCCGATATTGGGCGCACGCGGTGCCACCACCTTGATCTTGTCCAATGCCGTGGCCCTGTCCCTGTCTGCTGCAGGCATGGCGGCAAAGGCGTGGGCCACATTGGCGCAACCCAGGCGCTGGACACCGGGGTCCTGTTTGGCGGCCGCATCGACTTGTTGCAAATAAGCTTGGCGGCTCGCTCGGCTGCGCTCGGTGATGCGGGCGGTGACGGTGACCAAAGTGGGGTGGAGTGTCATGGCGCAACGCCGGGGTCGGCGTGGTAACTAAATTACATGACGAATGGTAACCGTGTTCCGATGCTTTGGCTTGTGGGAGCAGTTACAGACCGGGTACAAGTCGCCGGCCACCCCTGAACTGGCACAAAAAAACCCGCCGAAGCGGGCTCGTGAACGACATGGGTCGAATCACTTTTTGGCTGGCGCATCAGCCGCTGGCGCAGCGGCCGGTGTCGTGGCAGCCTGGGCAGGCGCGTCAGCTGCAGGCGATGGGGCCTCGGCGGCAGGGGCTGTCGCCGAGGGGGCCACAGCAGGGGCTGCCTTTTTGCTCTTGGCTATGCCAAAACCAACAGCCAAACCAATGGCCAGCACGATCACGGCCACCAAAACAGCCCAAACCACGGGTTGATTGTCATCTTGAGGGGTCGACATAGTCGTTATCTCCGAAAATAGTGGGCAGATTGTAATGGGGCCCAATTGCACATGACCGACACACCTGCCGACACGCTGGGCACGACCCTGCTCCATGGCCACGCCACGGCAGGTCAGGGTCGTTTGCTGGAGCAATTTCGGGCACAAACGGCGGGCCGGGATTTGTGGGTGTTTGGCTATGCCTCGCTCTTGTGGCGACCCGAGTTCGAGGCGCAGGAGCAGCACATCAGCCGCGTCTGGGGCTGGCACCGCGCCCTGAAAATGTGGAGTCGCCTGAACCGGGGCAGCCCCGAATGCCCAGGCCTGGTGTTTGCCTTGCTGCCCGGTGGCAGCTGCCAAGGCGTGGCCTATCGGGTCGCCAAGGAACAAGCCGACGCCGTGCTGGTGCGGCTTTGGGCCAGAGAAATGCCGATGGACGTCTACACGCCTACCTGGTTGCCGTGCAACACACCGCATGGTCCCGTGCAGGCCCTGGCCTTTACCCTGCCGCGCAACAGCCCCAGCTTCACAGGGCCCTTGCCGCCGGAAAGATACCGGCAGATTTTCCAGCAGGCCTGTGGGCGATTTGGCACCACGCTGGACTATGCCCGCCAGACTTACGACAGCTTGCTGGCCCACGGCATCGAAGACCGGGCTCTGGCCGCTTTGCTGCGACACGCTGACTGAAGCACAGCCCTGCCCTGCTCAAGCCTACCTGGGTCATGAAGTCCGACTCCGTCTGTGCTTGCCTATACTTGTCGCATGAACATTGCTGACCTGCGCAAGAGCTACGAAAAAGCCGAGCTCAATGAAAACGCCTCCCACGCAGACCCCTTGCAACAATTTGCGCAATGGTTGCAAGAGGCCATCGCCGCCGAAGTGCCCGAGCCCAACGCCATGACGCTGGCCACCGTGGCCGGCAACCTGCGCCCCAGCACCCGCGTGGTGCTGATCAAGGGCTACGACGCCCGCGGCATCGTCTGGTACACCAACTACGACAGCCGAAAAGGCCATGATCTGGCAGGCAATCCTTTTGCCGCGTTGCAATTTCACTGGGTCGAGCTCGAACGCGTGGTGCGCATCGAAGGTCGGGTCGAAAAAGTCAGCGACGAAGAAAGCGATGCCTACTTCCACAGCCGTCCGCTGGACTCGCGCATCGGCGCTTGGGCCTCACCACAAAGCCAGGTGATCGAGGGGCGCAGTGTGCTGGTGACCAATGCCGCCAAGTACGCCGCACAGTTCATGCTCAACCCGCCACGGCCCCCACATTGGGGAGGCTACCGTCTGGTGCCCGACGAATGGCAGTTCTGGCAAGGCCGCAAAAGCCGTCTGCATGACCGTTTGCGTTACATGCCACAAGGCAGTGGCTGGGTGCGCGAGCGCCTGGCGCCCTGAGTCGGCTCAAGCCTGGCACAGCCTCGAGAGTGGCCCCCACATCAGGTGGGCAACCAGGGCAGCAAGGCCATGGCCAACGAAATACCGACCATGGACAGCAAGGTGGAGACCGCCACCGCCGCAGTGACTGTCTCCTCTTCTTTGCGGTAACGCTGCGAAAACAAAAACACATTCGCCCCAATCGGCAAGGCCGCCGCCACCACCATCACGGACAAGGCCATCCCACGCAAACCCAAAGCCCACCCTAGGGCCAGCATCAACAGAGGGTGCAGCACGGTTTTGACCAAAGACAGTCGCACGGCGGATGCGAGGTTCTTACCCATGGGAGTTTGGGACAAGGTGATGCCCACCAGCACCAGGGCAATCGGACCAAAGGCGCTGCCCAGAAGCTGCAGGGGCTTGTCCACCACCGGGTGCAGACCCCAGCCAGTTTGCGCATACAGCAGGCCCACCAAAATGGGCAAAGGCACCGGGTGCAGCAAGGCACTGCGAATCGCCTGGCCCAAGGTGCGCCACAGTTTGCCGGACCGCCCCGTGGCCTGGGCCTGTTCGCGGGCCATTTGCAACTCCAGCACCACTGTGGCCATGGTCAGCAGCACCAGCGCATGCAAGGAAATCAGGGTGAACAACAAAACCTGTCCCGCCTGGCCGTAGGCCAAACCAATCAAGGGCACACCGATCATCAAGGTGTTGCTGAAAATGCCTGCCAGCGCCAGCACCGAAGCGCGTGAGTCGCGACCATAGACCGCGCACATCGCAAAAAAGAGCAAGGCTGCCACACAAAAATAGTGAAACACCGGGCGCATGTCCAAGCGCTCCAGGTGGACCGAACTCATGGTGCGAAACAGCAGCGCCTGCGTCAGGACCAGAAACACCAGATTGGACAAATCCCGCACCGATTCCGGCCGCATCAGCCGGGCACGCCCGGCCAAAAAACCCACGCCGATCAACAAGACCACGGGCAACAGGGAGGACAAAACAGGGTGGTCAAAACTCATGACGGCGATCATATGCGGGGGCAGCCAGCACCAGGCTCGCAGAGGTCACGTCGGGCACATGGGGCCCGTTTCAATGCACGTGCTTCATCCCACAGTACTTGCCCAAAGCCAAGCCCCGGCAGGCGGTTTGCAGTGCCTTGATGCACTGGTCCGGTTTTTTGCCCGACTCCAGGCATTTGGCCGCTGCCTCGTGCGCTTCTGCCATGGCGCGGTGACGGGCGATGTCTTGCTCGACTTCCTTCTTGGTGTGCTGGGCGACAGCACTCCAGGACAAGGACATGGCAACAATGAAAAAAGCAATCCGGTTCATGGTTTTCTTGGGTGTTGGTCAAGTGGATGAAAGGATGAATCAGTCGCGCACCAGCCGGGTGAATGTTTTCTTGAACTTGACCACTTTCGGAGCGGCCACCGCCATGCAATAGCCCTGGTAAGGGTTGCGCTCAAAAAAGTCCTGATGGTAATCCTCGGCTGCGCTGTAGTTGGCCAGTGGCAAGACTTCGGTCACGATGCGCTGGCCAAAGGCCTGGGTCGCGGTCAGCTCACCGATGAGCGCCTGCGCCACCTCGGCTTGTTCGGGCGTGGTGAAGTAAATGCCGCTGCGGTACTGCGTGCCCACGTCGTTGCCCTGGCGATTCAAGGTGGTGGGGTCGTGGATAACGAAGAAAATTTCCAGCAACTCCCGGGTGCTGATCGTGGCCGGGTCGTATTCGAGTTTGACCACCTCGTTGTGCCCAGTGCGACCGGTGCAGACTTCTTCGTAAGTGGGGGCCACGCTCTGCCCGTTGCAGTAGCCCGACTCCACATCGGTCACGCCGCGCACCTTGACATACACCGCTTCGGTGCACCAAAAGCAGCCTCCGCCCAACACCAGGGTTTCTGTCATGTCTGTTCCTTTTGCATTTCGAATTCAAGATCCTTTGGAATTATCAGTCGCCCACAAGCCCCGCCTGCACCGCTTGCACAAAGTCCCCCAGCGCCGTCTGGTCTCGGTCCATGCGCCACAGGCAACGGGTGTCGTAACGCGTCTCCACTTCGCGCAAGGGCACGAACATGGCACCCGCCAGCGCCGACTGCTGCAGGGCCTGCGGCACCAGCGCGACGCCCAAGCCTTGCGAGACCAATGACACCACGCTCAGCCAATGGCGCAACTCGTGCACCACCTGCGGCATCCAGCCGGCCTGCTCGCACAGCGTGACAATGCGCTCGTGGTAATCGGGAGACACCGTGCGGGACACCACCACCAGGTCTTGCCCCACCAACTCATTCAGGCCCAAGCTGACCGCCCCAGCCAAATGGTGACTGGCGGGCAGGCAAGCCACCAGCGGCTGACTGGCCACCAGGATCTGTTCAAAACCCGGCGGCACCCGAGGCGTGTGGACAAAGCCCACATCCAGTCGGTCGCGCAGCAACTCGGACAGCTGCTCGGTCGAACTGAGTTCCCGCAGCACCAGGCGCAAACGCGGGTGGCTGGCCTGAAAGCGGCTGAGGATTTGCGGCAGTCCGCAATACAGCATGGTGCCCGCAAAGCCGATGTGCAGCTGGCCCGATTGGCCCTCTGCCACATCGCGCGCCTCACGCGCAGCCGCAGTGGCCTGCGCCAGCAAGGCCCGGGCGGCCGGCACAAAGGCCTGGCCCGCGGCCGTCAGCTGCACGCCCCGGCTGTTTCGGGTGAACAGCTGCGCCCCCACCGAGGCCTCCAGCTGCTGGATGTTCAGGCTGAGCGGCGGCTGCGAAATGGACAAGCGCTGCGCTGCGCGGCCAAAGTGCAGCTCTTCGGCCAACATGAGGAAATAGCGCAGGTGACGGAATTCCATGAATTAAAATTATGTATTGATGAATAGGCAATCAATATTAGACAACTATTTATCTCAGCCTGACAATTGGCTTTAAGATTTTTCACGGAGACACCCACCATGGCCACCACCAAAAACACCTTCAGCTGGGAAGACCCCTTCAACCTCAGCGCGCAACTGACCGACGACGAGCGCCAGGTGCAAGAAGC
>CANHUM010000120.1 GCA_947463845.1 Comamonadaceae bacterium | reverse complement strand
GGCCAGTGCTCAGGGTCACGCAGGTGTTCTTGGGCAAAGCCCCAGCCAGCCAAGGACTGCGCGTCGCCGTGCACCAGAGCCACGCGCAAACCACCCACTTGCGCTACACGCCACATGGGCAAGGCCGCCAGCTGCGCGCGTTGCGCCGCGGTGGTGGCTGTACGCAATTGGGCCAGGATGCGGTTGGAGCGCGAGACCACGTCCTGCCCCACCCAGTCGGGGTAGGCGCAGCCGCAGCCGGCTTCGGGGTCAGGGTCATCTTCGGCCAATTCGGTCTCAACATTGCCGCGCAAAGCCACATGCGACAGAACCGCCGTTTGCACCCGCGCAAAAATGGCCGGGTCGATGTCAAACCAGTGGAAATCGCCGTTGAACACCAGGCGCTTTCTGCCGGACTCTTGCTCAAAGAGGCGCAGCACCTCTTGCAGCGCCAACTCGTTGCCATACAGGCCACCCACCACGTACAGCGTCTCCAAATCGGTCAACAACGGGTCGGGGGCCGTGTTGAAAACGTCAGGACCGTATTGGTAATGCAAAGGGCAGCTTCGGCCAGCTTGGGTGAGGGGGTTCATGGGTTTGAAATGGCTGGGAGCCCATCGAATCGGCTGGGCCAATCGGGTGGCAAATGGTGCAAGTCAGACGGCTCATCCATGTCATGGACCGGCGCAAGCTCTCGCCACGACAAACCGGCTTGATGGGCACGAGTGCGGGTTTCGGCCATGACCCCTGGCGTGCTCCAGACCATGCCCTCAAACAACTCGGGCACAGGTCGTCGCAAGCCGACCAAAGCATAGCCTCCGTCCCACGCGGGGACAAACACCGCATCGTGGTTGTGCAAGGACTGTGCGGCTTGCTGCAGCACCTGGGCGGTCAAGCCTGGTGCGTCGGTGCCCATGAGCAAGACCGCCGAATGGCGCGACAAGCAGCGTACAAAAGCGCGGTGCATGCGTTGCCCCAAGTCGCCATCGCCTTGCGCGCTCCATGACAAAGGGCACTGGCCCATGTCCTGGGCCATGTCTTGCGCCTGAGCAAAGGCGGGGTGCGCGTTGTCGGGGCTGACACACAACTCCAGCGCAGCCCAAGGCACTTGCACGGCTTGCTGCACCGCATGCCAAAGCAGTTGCTCGGCCAGGCGCGCAGCGCCTTGCGCACCCAGGGCCGGCATCATGCGGGTCTTGGCTTGGCCTGCCACTGGCGCTTTCGCAAAAATGATCAGGGCGGTGTTCATCGGTAATCTTGCGCCAAAGTGTGCGCCGACTCGCCGCGCCAGTAGCGCCAGCGCAAACGCCACATCAGGGCCATGGTGCGCCACACGCCACGCTGCTCCCAGCGTCGCCCCGAAGTGATGACACGTTGGCGCAAGCAAGCCGGTGCGCCCAACATTCGCAAACGCCTGGACATGTCAATGTCTTCCATCAGGGGCAGCGGTGCAAAACCGCCCAGCTGCGCGAAAACCTCCCGGCGCATGAACATCCCCTGATCACCCGTGGCGATGCCCGTCCACCGCGAGCGCAGGTTCATCATCGCGGCCACCACGGACAGCATCCAGTGTCGGCCTGCAATGCGCACATCAAATCGGCCCCACAGATGGCCTTGGGACAGTGCCTGCAACAGCGGCTCATCGGCCCCACCGGGCAGCATGGTGTCGGCATGCAGAAACAGCAGCACTTCACCCCAACCCAGCGCCGCCCCGGCATTCATTTGTACCGCCCTGCCCCGAGGGGCAGAAATCACCGCATCGGCGTGTGGGCGGGCCTTGGCCATGGTGTCGTCCTGGCTGCCACCATCCACCACCACCACGCGTGCGCCACATTGGCGCAAAGGGGCCAAGGCCTGCAAGGTGGCTTCAATGGCCTGCGCTTCATTGAGCACCGGTATCACAACGCACAAAGTCGATGGCATGGGTGGGGTCAGGGCAGGGTCACTCAGGCTGCATGCACCAGGGGCGAGGTGGAGGCCTTGTCGTCCAAGGCCCCGCCACAACTGCTGCCCTGCCCGGCGGTGCAGCCGTAGCAATGGTCCGCAATGGCAATGGGCTGGTCCAAAACATCCCGC
Organism: Comamonadaceae bacterium; assembly: GCA_947463845.1. GTDB lineage: Bacteria > Pseudomonadota > Gammaproteobacteria > Burkholderiales > Burkholderiaceae_C > Limnohabitans_A. Next base: position 3,547 of record CANHUM010000120.1, on the reverse strand, counting down.
GTCAGAAGGTCTTCAATCCGGGCGGGCCGAGGTCCGGATGCAGGCAAAGCCATGCCCAACATCTGGTTGAAGTCGCAGTCGTACAGCTGGCCTTGCCAATCCACACTGATGAGGGTTCGGCACATCACCGTGTCCAGGTTGTCGGGCCGATAAGCGCTGCGCAGCAACTGCATGTAAGTGGCCAATTGACCCTTGCTGACCAAGGTGCTGCCAAAACGCTGCACCGGCATGTTGGTCAAGGCAAACAGGTGGTTGAACCGAATGCCGAAATGCACCAACAGCTCGCGCTTGTAGTCCGCTTGCAAGGCCTCTTGCGGGGGCGGCAAGGAGGGCCCTTGCGGGTTGTAAACCAGGTTCAAAACCAATTCGGGGTGGGATGTTTGGCCATAGCCCAAAGCATTGAGCTGCTGCAAACCGGCAATGCTGCGCTCGAACACGCCATCACCCCGTTGCCGGTCCACGTTGGCCGGTGAATAGCAAGGCAAAGAAGCCGTGACCTCGACTTGATGTTCAGCCAAAAATTCGGCCAGGCCTTCTTGGCCAGGCTCACTCAAAATGGTCAGGTTGCAGCGGTCAATGACCCGCACGCCCAACGCCCGTGCACGCGCCACCAAAGACCGAAACCCGGTGTTGAGCTCAGGGGCACCACCGGTCAGGTCGAGCGTCTTGATTTGTCGATGTGCCAACACCGCCAACACCACGTCCATGGTGGCTGCGTCCATCATTTCTGAGCGGTTGGGACCAGCCCCCACATGGCAGTGCAGACAACTTTGGTTGCATTTGTAGCCCAAATTGACCTGCAAGGTGTCCAAGGCTTGACGGCGAATGGCCGGAAAGTCGGTGTCCTTCAAAAGCGGAAAAGTGGGGTGCATGGCGTGGTGCTCCTGAACAAAATTCGGTCGGCTCTGCAGCCAATACGTTACATCAGATCCCAAAGAGACACTTCGCCTTACTTAGACTGATGGCACACTCAAGTCATGGCGGCGATTCCGGCAACCGGGAACCACCAAGTGCAAGTCAACCATGGACCCTCTGAGAATGCAATTTACCCCTCAACCTGTTCTGCGTGACCTGGTGTTGGTGGGCGGCGGCCACAGCCATGTGGGCGTGCTGCGCATGTTCGCCATGAAACCCGAACCCGGCGTGCGCATCACCATGATCTGCACCGATATCGACACGCCTTACTCGGGCATGCTGCCCGGCTACATTTCGGGTCATTACAGTTTTGACGAGGTGCACATCGACCTGGCTCGTCTTTGCGCTTTTGCAGGAGCGCGTTTTTACCGCGATGCGGTCACCGGCATTGACCGTCAGAATCAACGCGTGATTTGTGCCAACCGGCCTCCTGTGGCTTACGACCTGCTGTCCATCAACACAGGCTCCACGCCGCAAGTGCAAAACATCGAAGGGGCGCAAGCCCTGGCCACGCCGGTCAAACCCATCGCTCAATTCAACCAGCGCTGGTTGGCGCTGCTGGACAAAGCACGCCAATGGCCTGCACACCGGGGTCGCATGACGATCGCGGTGGTGGGCGGTGGCGCTGGCGGCGTCGAGTTGGTCTTGTCCATGCAGTACCGGCTGCGCCATGAACTGAAGGCGCTTGGACGCAACCCCGAAGATCTGAAGTTTGTGCTCCTGACCTCGGGCGAATCCATTTTGCCCACCCACAACCCGGGTGTGCGCGAACGATTTGCCCGCGTGATGCAGGAGCGCAATGTCGAAGTGCACCCCCATGCCGAAGTGGTGCAAGTTTCCCCCGGTTGCCTGCACACACGCGATGGCCGCACCTTTGATGCCGACGAGACCCTGTGGGTCACACAAGCCGGTGGCCCGGCCTGGCTGCAAAGCACCGGACTGGCTCTGGATGCGAACGGCTTCATCCTGGTTGATCCTCAGCTGCAAAGTTTGAATGATCCCTTGGTGTTTGCCGCAGGCGATGTGGCTTCTTTTGTGGAACGCCCACTGGAGAAAGCGGGGGTTTTTGCCGTGCGCATGGGCAAGCCCTTGGCGGCCAACTTGCGCCGCAGCCTGCGCGGACAAAAACTGCGGGCCTACACGCCCCAACGGCATTGGCTGGCCTTGATTTCGACAGGCAACCGCTATGCGATCGGATCGCGAGGGCCCTTGGGATTTGGCGGGGATTGGGTTTGGCGATGGAAAGACCGGATTGACCGGAACTTCATGCGGCGCTTCACCGAGTTGCCAGCCATGCACAGCGCAGGTCACCCGTCGCCAATGGCCCATGTGCGCCAAGCCCTCAATACCCTGGAGCAATTGCTCAAAGACGTCCGCGCCCGCGGCAAAGCACCCACCACGCGCTTGAGCTTGACCTCTGAAGAGTCGCTGCAAGCCATCTCGGCCATTGCCATGCGCTGCGGCGGTTGCGGCGCCAAAGTGGGCGCCAACATTTTGTCCCGCGCCTTGGCACCATTGAAACCGGTGGAGCGGCCTGATGTGTTGATCGGCCTGCACGCCCCAGACGACGCGGCCGTGGTGCGCGTGCCACCGGGCATGGCAGTGGTCCAGACCGTGGACTTTTTCCGGGCCTTCATCGACGACCCTTATGTGCTGGGTCAAGTCGCGGCCAACCATGCGCTGGGCGATGTGTTTGCGATGGGGGCCCAGCCGCAAACGGCCACCGCCGTGCTCACTGTGCCACCCGGCCTGGAGAGCAAGGTGCAAGACCTGCTGACCCAAATGATGGGCGGCGCCATGGAAGTGCTCAACGCCGCAGACTGCACCCTGGTGGGTGGGCACACGGGTGAGGGTGCCGAGTTGGCCCTGGGCTTTGCCATCAACGGCCTGATCGACGAAAAGATGGACGGCGTGATGCGCAAGGGCGGCATGCAGCCGGGCGATGTGCTGCTGCTGACCAAACCCATCGGGACCGGCACTTTGTTTGCCGCGCAAGCGCGCCATGCAGCCAAGGGTCGCTGGATCGATGCGGCGCTGCGGTCGATGGTGCTGTCCAACCAATCGGGCTCTGAAATTTTGCGCACACATGGTGCGACCGCCTGCACCGACCTGACCGGCTTTGGCCTGCTGGGCCATTTGGTGGAGATGACCCGGCCGTCCGGCGTGGATGCCGAGCTGAACATGAGCACCCTGCCCCTGCTCGATGGTGCGGTGGAGTGCGTCCAGGCGGGCATCGTCAGCTCCTTGCAACCGGCCAATGTGCGCCTGCGCCGCGCCCTGCGCAACGCCGACGAATTTGTGGACGATCCCCGCTACCCCCTGCTGTTCGACCCGCAAACCGCGGGCGGCCTGCTGGCCAGCGTGCCCGCAGCGCAGGCGACCGCTTGTGTGCAGGCGCTCAAGGCCGCAGGCTACGCGCACACCGCCATCATTGGCCGCATCACCGCGCAGGGCCATCCCATCGAGCCGGTGCTGCTGAAAATCTGAACACCCGGCATGCACATGAAAACGCCCAAAACCCCCATTGAAGTCGTCGTTTTCGACGCCTACGGCACGCTGTTCGATGTGTATTCGATCGGCGCTTTGGCCGAAAAACTTTACCCTGGCCAAGGCGCGGCCCTGTCGGTGCTTT
>CANHUM010000119.1 GCA_947463845.1 Comamonadaceae bacterium | reverse complement strand
GCGGGGCAAGTGCTGGGTGTTGAAGGGGCGGAGACGCTGGTGGCGCGTTCACGCGACAACTATGCGCTCAATCAGGCCCAACGACCCTCAGGCCAGGCCCTGGCACCCACGCATTTTGTGGCGCGCAACCTGTTCGAGATGAGCCCCGAGATGTTGGTGGCCGATGGTGTTGCCGATAAATGGCTGGTGGACCCGCCACGGGAGGGCGCATTTGCCTTGAGTAAGGCCCTGGCCGAATTGCACGAAAATCAGGCTCTGCGCCAGGGCTGGACGCCGCCACGACGCATTGTCTATGTGAGCTGTAACCCTGCCACGCTGGCCCGCGATGCCGGTTTGCTGGTGCACCGTGCAGGCTACCGCTGTGTGGCGGCAGGCGTGATCAACATGTTTGCGCACACCGCGCATGTGGAGAGCATGGCCGTCTTCGATTTGGCTTGAGTCTTTCCAGATGGCGTCAAGTCAGCGGCTTTGCCCAAACCCATGAAAAAGGCTCCCGAGGGAGCCTTTTGTGCGAGGGACGCAGAGCACGCATCAGTCGCGCTCACCACCCATGATGCCGAGCAGGGCGAGCAGACTTTGGAAGATGTTGAAAACGCTCAAATACAGTGCCAAAGTGGCGCTGATGTAGTTGGTTTCGCCGCCGTCCAGGATGCGCTTGATGTCATACAGCAAGAAAGCACTGAAGATGCCGATGGCCAAGGTCGAGATCACCATCATGCCAGCGGTAGAACCCACAAACACGTTGATGATGCCGCCAACCATCAAGACCATGGCCCCGACAAACAGCCATTTGCCCATGCCGGACAAATCGCGCTTGATGACGCTGGCCAAGCTGGCCATGACCAAGAAGACGCCTGCTGTACCCGCAAAAGCGGTCATGACCAGGTCGGCGCCGTTTTTGAAGCCGAGAACCATGGCAATCATGCGCGAGAGCATGAGGCCCATGAAGAAGGTGAAAGCCAGCAACACGGGCACGCCAGCGGCCGAGTTTTTAGTTTTTTCAATGGCGAACATGAAGCCGAATGCGCCAGCCAGAAAAACGATCAGGCCCACACCGCCAGACAAGGACTGGGTGATGCCGGTGCTCACGCCGATCCAGGCGCCCAGCACGGTGGGCAACATGCTCAGGGACAGCAGCCAATAGGTGTTGCGCAGAACGCGGTTACGTGCCGCCAGGTCCACATGGCCCCAGCCAGCGGAATTGAGGGTGCGAAGGTCGCTCATGGTAAATCTCCTGAATATGCCTTTGAAAAAGGTGAGCCTATTTTAGGCTTCAGGCACCAGCGCGGTCCACCTTGTGTGGATTCCCGGCAGTTGATGGGGTTATCTGGTTGAATCAGTTTTGCTCAGGGGTGAGCAATCGGGTTTCTCAGCCCGTGTATGCTTGGACTTTTCACCTTTGTAACTGACTTCCATGAAGACGCAATCCACACTTGAACTCTCCGACATCAAAGCCATTGCCGCTGCAGCCGAGGCCGAGGCCCTCCAAAACAATTGGGCTGTGAGCATTGCCATCGTGGATGCCGGAGGTCATTTGCTTCACTTTACCCGCCTGGATGGTGCGCCTCCGGTTTCCGCCCACATTGCACCTTCCAAAGCACACACTGCTGCGTTGGGTCGCCGTGAGAGCAAAGTCTACGAAGACGTGATCAATGGTGGTCGCACATCCTTTTTGTCGGCACCAACCATCCAAGGCATGCTCGAAGGTGGCGTGCCCATCATGAAAGACGGCTTTTGCTTGGGTGCAGTGGGTGTGAGTGGCGTCAAGTCGAATGAAGACGCCCAGATCGCCAAGGCCGGTATTGCGGCCATCGGTCTTTAAACGGGTGAGAACCCTCAACCCCCAACGAAAAAGCCACCGCGAGGTGGCTTTTTTGTGGGCAAAGTTGCTCTCTGGATTCAATAAAGGTCCAGCACAGCCCCTTTGCTGGCGCTTGCGGCATTGAAAGCAAATTTGGCCTGCACGCCCCGGGTGTAGCGTGGCGCTGGTGCCTTCCAGCCTTGGCGACGCTTGGCCAATTCTGCTTCAGGCACGTGCAGCTCCAAAACCAGCTTGTGTGCGTCGATGGTGATGCTGTCACCTTCCTGAACGAAGGCAATATTGCCGCCTGCGGCTGCCTCGGGGGCAACGTGACCGACCACCATGCCCCATGTGCCACCCGAGAAACGACCATCGGTGATCAGTCCTACGCTTTCGCCCAAACCTGCACCGATCAAGGCGCCTGTGGGGGCCAGCATTTCGGGCATGCCAGGACCGCCTTTGGGGCCAAGATAGCGCAAAACCATCACATCGCCCGGAACGATCTTCCCAGCCAGAATGGCTTCGAGGGCCGACTGTTCGTCGTCAAACACGCGGGCTGGGCCGGTGATGACCGGATTCTTGAGGCCAGTGATCTTGGCCACAGCGCCTTCTGGAGACAAATTGCCCTTCAGGATGGCCAAGTGCCCTTGCTTGTACATGGCCTTTTCGATGGAGTGGATGACGCTTTCGTCGGGCGGGGCATCGGGCACATCTTTCAGAATCTCGGCAATGGTTTGGCCGGAGATCGTGATGCAATCACCATGCAGCAAGCCGGCATTGAGCAAAATCTTCATCACTTGTGGAATACCGCCAGCCTGATGCAGGTCGACGGCCAGGGCTTTGCCGCTGGGTTTGAGGTCGCACAGCACGGGCGTACGCTGGCGGATCCGTTCGAAGTCATCGATGCTCCACTCGACCCCAGCACAGTGGGCTATGGCCAGGAAGTGCAAAACCGCGTTGGTGGAGCCGCCCGTGGCCATGATCACAGCGACCGCATTTTCAATGGATTTGCGTGTGACGATGTCGCGGGGTTTGATGTCTTTTGCGATGGCCTGAACCAGCACTTTGGCGGAATCCTTAGCTGATTGCACTTTCTCCTCGTGCACGTTGGCCATGGTGGAGGAGTAGGGCAGCGAGATGCCCAATGCCTCGAAAGCCGAAGACATGGTGTTGGCGGTGTACATGCCGCCGCAGGAGCCAGTACCAGGGATGGCCCGTTTTTCGATTTCCAAGAGGTCTTGGTCGCTGAGTTTGCCCGCGGCATTTTCACCAACCGCTTCGAAAACGCTCACGATGTTCAGGTCTTTGCCTTGGTAACGGCCTGGCAGGATGGTTCCGCCGTAGACATAAATGGCGGGGACGTTGGCCCTCAGCATGCCCATCAGTCCGCCCGGCATGTTTTTGTCGCATCCGCCGATGACCAAGACGCCGTCCATCCATTGGCCCTGAACGCAAGTTTCGACGCAGTCTGCAATCACCTCGCGGGACACCAGCGAGTACTTCATGCCTTCGGTGCCCATGGCCATGCCATCTGAAATGGTCGGGGTGCCAAACACCTGGGCATTGCCGCCGGCTTCTTCAATGCCTTGAATGGCCGCGTCAGCCAGCTTTTGCAAGCCACTGTTGCAGGGTGTGATGGTGCTGTGGCCATTGGCCACGCCGATCATGGGTTTGACAAAATCGCCTTCTTCGTAGCCCATGCCGTAATACATCGAGCGGTTGGGCGCGCGGGATTTGCCCGCCGTGATGTTGGCGCTGCGGTGGTTGATGGGTTTGATCGGGATGATTTTGTCGCTCATGGTGGTATCTCGTGGGGCCAAAAAAAACTTGTCACATTCTAGCGGCCACTGTTCATTTCAAATGATCAGATCCTGCGCATTTGGCCCTTGTGAGTGAGGGAATCCTGTGGGTGCACAATTGGATCATGCTCATTCACCCTCAAATTGACCCGATTGCCCTCCAACTGGGGCCCTTGGCTGTTCATTGGTACGGCCTGACCTACCTGGCCGCTTTTGGCTTGTTCTTCTGGCTGGGCGTCCAACGCTTGTCTCATCCGCCGTTCAAACACCTGTCGGTTTGGCAAAAAAGAGATGTGGAAGACATCCTGTTTTTGGGCGTTTTGGGCGTTGTTCTTGGTGGTCGAGTGGGTTACTGCCTGTTTTACAATCCAGCGTACTACCTGTCCAACCCCCTGGAGATCTTCGCCATCTGGCAAGGCGGCATGAGCTTTCATGGCGGCTTGCTGGGGGTGATGCTGGCCATGCTCTGGTTTGCCCAAACGCGTCAGCGGCCGTTTTTGAAGGTGATGGACTTTGTGGCCCCCTGTGTCCCAACAGGTCTAGCTGCTGGACGAATTGGCAATTTTCTCAATGGGGAGCTGTGGGGCCGCGTGGCCGATCCGTCTCTTCCCTGGGGCATGGTATTCAGGGGGGCGGGCGACTTGCCCAGACATCCTTCCCAGTTGTACCAAATTGCATTGGAAGGCTTGCTGCTGTTTGTGCTTTTGTGGTGGTTTGCCCGCAAAGACCGTCCCATGGGCCAGGTCTCAGGGGCCTTTTTGCTGGGTTACGGTTTTTTCCGCTTTGTGGCCGAATTCTTCAGGGAGCCGGACGCGCACCTGGGCTTGCTCTCTTTAGGCATGAGCATGGGGCAGTGGCTTTGTGTGCCCATGATGTTGGGTGGGTTGATCTTGTTGACAAGAAAACGCGTGACTCCTGAGTGACACACCTCGCATCACGGGGTATTCATGGATTGTGCAACACACCTCCAGTCACTTTATGATGCGTCACCTTACAACGAGGAGACTTATCATGACCCATCAGTTCAACATCCCGCAGCGCAGGGATTTCATCAAGGCCATCGCCGCCCTGTCTGGGGCCTTGCCTGTCTGGGCGCAGGCTCAAAGCGCATGGCCCACCAAGCCCGTCAACATGATTGTCCCTTTCCCGGCAGGTGGGGGGACGGATGCCTTTGCGCGACCCATGTCTGCGGCGTTTGCCAAATTGACGGGTCGGCAAATGATCATCGACAACCGAGGTGGGGCTGGCGGCACGTTGGGGGCAGGTATCGCTGCCAAGGCGGCTCCAGACGGCTACAACTATCTGATGGGCGCAGTGCACCACACCATCGCACCCAGCATGTACCCACGCCTAGACTACGATCTGGAACGTGATCTGATCCCCTTGATTCAAGTGGCGGCTGTACCTCAAGTGTTGGTGGTTAACCCCAAGAAAATCACGGCCAATGATTTCAAGTCTTTTCTGGAAATGCTCAAAAAGAACCCTGGACGTTTGAATTACGGTTCAGCGGGCAGTGGAACCTCTCACCACCTGGCCGGTGAGTTGTTCAAACTCCAGACCAAAACTTTCATCACCCACATTCCTTACCGCGGTGCCGGACCTGCCTTGCAGGATTTGATTGCGGGCAACGTCGACATGATGTTCGATGGCCTGGGCTCTTCTGCCGCCCATATCAAGGGTGGCCGCATCAAGGCCTTGATGGTCTCTGGCACCAAACGCAATGCGGCTTTTCCCGATGTGCCTTGTTCGTCAGAGCTGGGCTTGCCCGATTACACGGTCTCCACCTGGTACGGTGTTTGGGCCCCCAGAGGCACGACACCTGAAGCCCAGGCCCGTGCCATTGAGGAATTTCGCCGTGCTTGCCTGACAGATGAAGCCCAAGCCGTCTGGGCGAACCAGGGCGCTGACTTTCCTAACCTGACCGGGGCTCAGTTCGATGCTTTCATCAAGAAAGAATTGGCCAAATGGTCCCAGGTGGTCAAGGCCTCTGGCGCGAAACTCGACTGATACGAGTCAGCGCTTCAACTTATCGGGCCTGTGATCAGGCCCTTTTTCACG
>CANHUM010000118.1 GCA_947463845.1 Comamonadaceae bacterium | reverse complement strand
CGCCGATGTTCAGGTGGTCGTCGGAAGCATGGTCCACACCCTGGGCAATGTCGTTGGATTGTTTGTCATAGCAAACCATGACGGCGCAACCCTTGTAGTCAATGCCGTAGTCCGTGTTGTCGTAGCCGATGCGTTTGATGGTGTCGCGGGCCACCTGGATGTAATCGACGTGTGCGTTGGTGGTGATCTCACCAGCCAACACCACCAGCCCGGTGTTGGTCAGGGTTTCGGCGGCCACACGGCTGCGGGGGTCTTGTGCAAAGATGGCGTCAAGAATGGCATCCGAGATCTGGTCGGCGACCTTGTCGGGGTGACCTTCGGAAACAGATTCCGAGGTGAAGAGGTAATTGCTGGACATAAAAAAAGCTCCTGGGTTTCAATGGTTTTTCGGCGTTGCCGACCCTGAAAACCCGGAGCCTGGCGAACGCTTTAGCAGAATTTGTGAATCGCCCTGCAAGTAGTTCGGATAACTCAGCGATGCGACATTGTAAAAGATCAAGGCAATCCTGCAAAATTCATGTGGAAATCAGGTCCAATACAGGCCATGGATATTCCAACCCCGATTGAAAAACGCTTGGTTGAATTGGAAATCAAGGCGGGCTTCACCGAAGACCTGCTGGACCAACTCAACGCCCAGGTGTACCGCCAGCAGCAGCAAATCGATGCACTGATTCAAGAGCTGCGCCAGTGGCGTGAGCGCTTGCCGGAATCTGGCGGTGGCACCGAGGTACGCAACTTGCGCGACGACATTCCGCCGCATTACTGACCAAGATGCAAAGCATTCAGGACATCCGCGACCACTTGGGCGCACTGGGTGCAAACGCCTTGCACGCACAGCGCGTGTTGCGGTTGTGGGTGCAGGCGCAACCTCAGGACAGTGGCCGCAGACCTTTGCACAGCTTCATGCCCGCTGCAGTCCGTGAGGCTTTGCCCGCGCTCAGCCTAGCCTTGAGCGGCTTGGCCACCTTGCGTGAGCTGCACCCGGGTCAAGACGGTTCGGCCCGTTTGCTGGTGGGCCTGCAAGACGGCCAGACGGTGGAGAGTGTGCTTTTGCCGCGCGACGGCCTGTGTGTGTCGTCTCAAGTGGGCTGTGCGGTGGGCTGTGTGTTTTGCATGACCGGGCGCGAAGGTCTGATTCGGCAAGTGGGCAGCGCTGAGATCGTGGCGCAAGTCGCGCTGGCCCGCACGCTCAGGCCTGTGAGAAAAGTGGTCTTCATGGGCATGGGCGAGCCCTCGCACAACCTGGAGGCGGTCATGGAAGCCATCGAGCTGCTCGGCAGCGTGGGCAACATTGGGCACAAAAACCTGGTGTTTTCCACCGTGGGTGATGCGCGGGTGTTTGAGCGATTGCCCCAAGGCAGGGTCAAGCCCGCGCTGGCCCTGTCGCTGCACAGCACTCGGGCTGACTTGCGTGCGCAACTTTTGCCGCGAGCGCCGTATTTTGACCCACGGGATCTGGTGGAGGCGGGTGAGGTCTACGCCCGCGCAACCGGATACCCGATTCAATACCAGTGGACTTTGATTGAAGGGGTGAACGACAACGACGAAGAGATCGATGGCATCGTGCGCTTGCTCCAAGGCAAATACGCGCTGATGAACATGATTCCGTACAACGCAGTCCCCGACTTGCCTTATGCCAGGCCCAGTTGGGAACGCGCCGCCGAGATCGCTCGCACTTTGCACCAGCGCGGCGTGTTGACCAAACTGCGCCAGTCAGCGGGTCAGGACGTGGATGGTGGGTGTGGTCAGCTCCGGGCCAGGGACGTGGTTCAGCGTGTTCAAAGGGTGCACGTGCATCCCCGCATCAACGCCCCGGCAGCTTGAGCAGGCCGCTGGACAGGGCGGTGCCCGCCATGATCACCAGCCCGCACAGCAGCATCCACGACGTGACGTGTTCGCCCAGCAAGAGAACCCCATAGACGATCGCAAACACCGGGATCATGAAAGTCACGGTCAAGGCTCGAGAGGGTCCGGCGCGCTCGATCAGGCGGAAATAAAGCACGTAGGCAATGCCAGTGCACAACACACCCAAGGTGATCAAGGCCCCCCAAGCCGGCACACTGGGCATCTGATCAGGTCGCAACCACAGTGCGGGCAAAGCCAGCGCGAACATGGCACCCATTTGGCTGCCGGTGGCAGCGACCAGCGGGGGCATGCTGGACAAGTGTTTTCGGGTGAAGCTGGCCGACAGCGCATAACAGCTGGTGGCTGCCAGACAGGCCATTACCGCCCAGATCGGGGCCACGCCCGAGGCATTGGGTTGGAAGCTGGCTTGGCCACCTGCCAACAAGACCACACCGCCAAAGCCAATCGCCAGACCCACGGTGCGCGACAGGTCAGGCTTGTCCTTGAGCCACATCCAGGCCACCAGGGCCCCGAACAGCGGCACAGTGGCGTTCAGGATGGCCGACAGACCGGTGCTGATGTGCACGACTGCGAAACCGAACAGGGCAAACGGAATGGCGCTGTTGAGCAAGCCCACAAAAAACACGGGCCGCCAATGCTGGCGCAAAGCGGGCCAATGGCCCTTGACCACCAACAGCGGCAGTAAAAAGACAGAGGCAATGGTCACGCGCAAGGCCGCCATGGGAATTGCGCCGAGTTCCAGCGCGGCCAGCCGCATGAACAAAAATGAAGCGCCCCAGATCGCGGCCAGGATCAAAAAATCAGTCAGCCAGACTTTGGTGGGGGAAGCATGCATGGAGAAAATTCAGATGCCGGGATGGCCTTCGAGTTTGAGCAGCGCTTGTTTGCGCCACAGCCCGCCAGCGTAGCCCGTGAGTTGGCCACCGGCACCCACGACACGGTGGCAAGGCACGATGATACTCACCGGGTTACGCCCCACCGCTGCCCCCACAGCCCGCACCGCCTTGGGGGTTTTCAATTGCCGGGCCAGCTCGCCATAGCTCAGGCTTTGGCCAGCGGGAATGCGCAACAAAGCTTGCCAGACCGATTGTTGAAAGGGTGTGCCGGCCGACATGTCCAGCGGTCCGTTCCATGGCGGGGCGGGTCCCTTGAGGCAAGCCAGCACATAGGCTGCGGCATTTTGAAGCACCGGGTGGTGTTCATCTTTGGACCACAACTGGCGCTGGGACTCCGATGGGCCGTGTTTTTGGTCGTCGAACCACACGCCGCACAGTCCGTGGACGCTGGCAGCGAGCGTGATCGGCCCCAGGGGGCTGTCGATGCGCAGGGCGCTCAGAGGGGGCATGTCAGGCCTTTGGATAAGAACAGAGATGGGTCAGATGGTAGCGCGGCCCGCCTACAATCTCGCTTTGAGGATCAACCAGCCCACAGAGGCTTTTGGACAGGCGCAGCGCATGCAAATCACCCCCTCCATTTTCAAGGCGTATGACATCCGTGGCGTCGTGCCCTCTACCCTGAACGAAGCCGTGGCCGAGGGCCTGGGCCGGGCCTTTGGCACACATGCCCTGGCGCAAGGCCAAAGCACCGTGGCCGTGGGGCGCGATGGGCGCTTGAGCGGGCCGGGCTTGTCGGCGGCGCTCGTTCGAGGCTTGGTGGCTGCGGGGATTCACGTGATCGACATTGGCTTGGTCACCACGCCCATGCTGTATTACGCGGCCAGCACCTTGTGCCAAAGCGGCATCCAGGTCACAGGCAGCCACAACCCCAAGGACTACAACGGCTTCAAGATGGTGCTGGGCGGTCGCGCCATTTACGGTGACGAGATCCAGGTCCTGCGCCAGATGATGGAGAGCGAAAACTGGCAGCTCCAAGGTGGTGGCAGCGTGACACACCAGGACGTGCTGGCTGACTACACCCAACGCATCGTGGGGGACATCCGTTTGGCGCGCCCCATGAAAATTGTGATCGATTCGGGCAACGGCATTGCAGGCGCTTCGGCGCCAAGCATATTCCGCGCCCTGGGCTGCGAGGTGATTGAGTTGTTCAGCGAGGTGGACGGCCACTTTCCCAACCACCATCCTGACCCCAGCAAGCCGGAAAACCTGCAAGACCTGATCGCAGCCCTGAAAACCACCGGCGCCGAATTGGGCCTGGCCTTTGACGGTGACGGCGACCGTTTGGGCATCGTCACGAAAGACGGCCACAACATTTACCCTGACCGCCAGATGCAGCTGTTTGCGCAAGACGTGCTCAGCCGCGTGCCCGGCGGCACCATCTTGTTTGACGTGAAGTGCTCGCAGCGCCTGGCCCCCGCGATCGAAGCAGCTGGCGGCAAAGCCCTGATGTACAAAACCGGTCACTCGCTCATCAAAGCCCAGATGCGGGCGATTGAGGCCGCAGGCGGCCAAGCGCCTTTGGGTGGTGAGATGAGCGGGCACATTTTCTTCAAGGAGCGCTGGTATGGCTTCGATGATGGTACTTATGCCGGTTGCCGTTTGTTGGAAATCGTCAGCCAGTCACCCGATGCCAATGTGGTGCTCAACGCCTTGCCCACCAGTTTCAGCACGCCCGAGTTGAACGTGGCTTGTGCCGAAGGCGAGCCGCACAGCGTCACCCAAGCCTTGCAAGCCCGGGCTGCCAGCGCCTTCAGTGCACCGGCGCAAGTGTCTGACATTGACGGCTTGCGCGTGGACTGGCCCGATGGTTTTGGTTTGATCCGCGCCTCCAACACCACGCCCGTCCTGGTGCTGCGTTTTGAAGGTCAGACCGAATCCGCTTTGCACCGCATCGAGACCGACATGCTGGCGCTGCTGCGATCGGTCAAGGCCGATGCAAAAATTCAGGCAGCGGCGCATTGAACGCTTGTACGGAAAGCTCTGAATGAATCCTGCCAACGCCGTGCTCAGTCCAGATCCAGAGGTCATTGTCTTCAACCTCAAGGAGCGCTATACCGGGGTGTCGGCCACCATCAATGCTCTGGTGCCTTTGCAAGCGAAGCAGTGGCGTCTGGGCTTTTGCGGCACGCGCATGTCCAACGGCATCGATGGCATGCGCTTGAGCGAAGCTGTCCGTCTTTCGCGCAAACCGCCCGAGGGCCGCGCGTTTCGCATCTGGCATGTTCGTCGTGATCCGGAAATGATGGCAGCCATTTTCGCGCGCGATGTGCTGCGATTGCCCATCAAGCTGGTCTTCACCTCGGCCGCCCAGCATTTGCACGGCGCATTTCCTCGTTGGTTGATTTCTAAAATGGACGCGGTGATCTCGACCACCCCACTGGCCGCTTCCTTTGTCCCCAACACCACGGCGGTGGTGCCGCATGGCATTGACTTGTCGCGGTTTTCACCGCCGCCCGATAAGCGCACCGCCTGGAAAGCATCCGGTTTACCGGGCGATTACGGCATTGGGGTGTTTGGCCGGGTCAGGCCCGACAAAGGCAGCGATGTCTTTGTGGACGCGATGATCGAGGCCTTGCCCCAACTGCCCGGGGCCACGGCTGTGATTGCCGGTTTGGCTCAGTCCAAACACCAAGCTTACCAAGACGCGCTCAAGGCCAAGATTGCCGCTGCGGGTTTGACAGAGCGCATTGTCTTTTTGGGCGAAGTGCCTGCAGGGCAGGTGCACCTGTGGTACCAGCGTTGTTTGTTGTGTGTGGCCTGCCCACGCTACGAGCCGTTTGGCCTCACCCCCTTCGAGGCGGCGGCCACCGAGTGCGCGCTGGTGTGCTCACGCACGGGGGCGTTTGACCAGCTCAGCATCCCGGGCTTGACCGGCGAGATGGTCGACACCGGCGATGCATCCGGTCTGGCGCAAGCGGTGTTGCGGGTTTTGTCTGACCGCGAGCAAGCCCTGCGCATGGGGCAGGC
>CANHUM010000117.1 GCA_947463845.1 Comamonadaceae bacterium | reverse complement strand
GGGAGTGGTACCACAAGCATGTGGGCGGCGGCAATTGCCCCATCGTCGACACCTTCTGGCAGACCGAAACCGGTGGCCACATGATCACGCCTTTGCCAGGGGCCACGCCCATGGTGCCCGGTTCTTGCACCTTGCCTTTCCCCGGTATCCAAGCGGCCATCGTGGACGAGACCGGCAAAGACATGCCCAATGGCCAAGGGGGTATTTTGGTGGTCAAGCGCCCATGGCCTTCCATGATCCGCACGATCTGGGGCGACCCTGAGCGCTTCAAGAAGAGCTACTACCCTGAAGACTTCAAGGGCAAGTACTACTTGGCAGGCGACGGTTCGATCCGTGACGAGAAAACCGGTTACTTCACCATCACCGGCCGCATCGATGATGTGCTGAACGTCTCTGGCCACCGCATGGGCACCATGGAAATCGAATCGGCTTTGGTCAGCTGCACCGAGTTGGTGGCCGAAGCCGCCGTAGTAGGCCGCCCCGACGACACCACCGGTGAGGCGATTTGCGCCTTCGTGGTGCTCAAGCGCTCGTTGCCCAACACCGACGAAGGCAAAGCCATTGCCAAGCAATTGCGCGACCACATCGCCAAAGAAATCGGCCCGATCGCCAAGCCCAAGGACATCCGTTTTGGCGAGAACTTGCCCAAGACCCGTTCGGGCAAGATCATGCGCCGCTTGCTGCGTTCGCTGGCCAAAGGCGAAGCCATCACGCAAGACATCTCGACGCTGGAAAACCCTGCCATCCTGGGTCAGTTGGGTCAGGCCTACTGATTTGGAGATGGATCTGTAGCGGGCATTTCTCCGCTGCGAGCGTTCAATACAAAAGGCAGCCGCGGCTGCCTTTTTTCATGGTGCACAGACACGTCAGCTTTTCATGGCCAGGCCCAAACGCTCGATGGTGGCTTTTTCCGACTGGAACATGTTGTGAATGAACCGGGTGTACTCCTCGGTGCCCATGTAAATCACGGACTGGTCGTATTTGTCGAAGCTGGCCAGTACCGCCGGGTCCTGCAAGGTTTGCCTGAAGGCATCGTGCAGGCGTTTCACCACGGCCGGGTCCATGCCCTTGGGGCCGCCGATACCAAACGGCGAGTCGGACACGGTGTCATAACCGAGTTCGTTGAGGGTGGGGACGTTGGGCCAGCGTTTGGTCCGTTTGCTTCCGTAAGTGGCGAGCAACCGCATGGTACCCGCTTCAACCTGAGGGGCCCAACCGGTGGCGTCGCTGTGCGACATGACATGGCCGCCCAAAACCGCTTGCACGCCATCGGCGCTGCCTTTGAAGGGCACATGGGTCACATCGATCTTGGCCTTGTTGGCAAATTCGGCGAACGCCAGGTGCGGTGTGGTGCCGTTGCCAGTGGAGCCATAGGTGAACTTGCCCGGGTTGGCGCGTGCAAAAGCGACCAGATCGGCGATGGAGCGAATGGGTGAGTCGGCCCGCACGACCACGCCAAAGGTGTAGCCCGTGAGACAGGCGATGTAAGTAAAGTCTTTGAGTGGATCGAATTGCATCTTCTGCATGTGCGGCAAACGCGCCACGCCGATGGTGATTTGGGACAGGGTGTAGCCATCGGGTTGGGCGCGAACCAGCTCATTGGGGCCGAGCATGCCACTGGCACCGGGCTTGTTTTCGATGACCACTTGAACCCCCAGTGCTTTGGTGGCGCTTTCGGCCAAAGCGCGCATCACCGCATCGGTCGAGCCGCCCGCAGGCCAGGGGCAAATCAGCTTGATGGGTTTGGCTGGAAAGGCCTGGGCTTGTGCCAAAGTAGGAAATGCCACCGTGACTGCAGCAGCGGCTGTGGCCTGAACAAAGGTGCGTCGTGATGTATCTTGGGTTTTCAAACCGGTCTCCTTTTTTGAATGGGTGAAACCATTGAAAAGCAAGACAGCGTGTTCGGCAAGGGGGCAAACCTGCAGCCAGCCCGGCAGGGGGTCGCTTGCGTGACTGGCAAGCCATGACGCATGCCAAAGGGTGATCAGTCGCCCATCACCACGCCTTCGCGTCTGGGGTCGGCCCCGCCGAACCAGCCCTGGGGGGTGCGCTCAATCGCTTGCAGACCACTGGTCATGTCGATCTGGACCACTTCATGGCCACGAGCCTTGAGCGCCTCCACGGTGGCTTTGTCAAAGCGCTGAGCCTCCAGCAAGATCGGGCCTCCCAGCGAGCCAAAGTTGGGCAGATCAATGGCTTGCTGCGCGTTCAATCCCCAGTGCAAGGTGCCGGTGAGCAACTTGGCCGTGTAATGAATGATGAGTGCGCCGCCGGGGCTGCCGCCGCTCATGAGCAGCTGGCCCGTCGCCTTGTCAAACACCAGCGTGGGCGACATGGACGAGCGCGGACGTTTGCCGGGTTCCACCCGGTTGGCAATGGGGCGGCCCTGTGCATCGGTGGGTGTCAGGCTGAAATCGGTGAGCTGGTTGTTGAGCAGAAAACCACCGGGGCGAGACGGGTCGGTCGTGACCATGCGTCGTGCACCAAAGGCGGCTTCGATGGTGCTGGTCATGGCCACGGCACGGCCTTGTGCATCGACCACGCTGATGTGGCTGGTGCCGTACTCGGTTTGTGCGGGCATGGGTGCAAAACTGGTGGTTTGGCCGCCAGGCTGGCCAGCTTTCGGCGCTTTCATGGCCTGGGTGCCCATCAGTTGGCTGCGTTCACGCAAGTAGGTGGGGGCCAGCAGGCTGCGCCAGTCGTCTGCCGGAGCCCTGACAAAATCGGGGTCCGCCACGAACTGTGCCCGGTCGGCAAAGGCCAGGCGCGAGGCTTCGGCGTAACGGTGCAGCCACTCGGGTGAGGGCTGACCGCCGGTCAGATCAAGTCCTGGCGACTGGGTGTGGCCCAACATGCCCAGAATCTGGCCCATGGCGATCTGGCCCGAGGAGGGCGGGGGAAAGCCGCAGATGCGGTAAGCCTTGGCAAGCGCTGTGTGGTCAAAACACAAGGCTTCACGCTGGCGCGGCTGGTAGTTGGCCAGGTCTTGCAGGCTCAGGTTGCCGGGCCGCGGCGCCTGTGCTGTGCGTGTCACCATGGCTTGGGCCACCGGCCCTTCGTGCAAGGCTCGGCTGCCTTCTGCAGCGATGCGACGCAGCACATGGGCGTATTCGGGGTTGCGCAGCAGATGGCCGACGGGCCAGGCCTGGCCTTGCGCGTTGTAGAAAAAGCGCAGGGCCAGTGGGTCTTTTTTCAGGTGAGGATCGGCTTGCAGCAGGGTCTGCAAACGTGGGCTGACCCGAAAGCCTTGCTCTGCCAGCGTGATGGCCGGTTGCAGCAACTGCGCCCAAGGCAAACGGCCATGTTGCCGGTGCGCTGCTTCGAGCATGCGCACCAGGCCAGGCACCCCCACCGATTGGCCGCTCTGCACCGCATCCGCAAAAGGCAGGGGCTTGCCCTGCTCCATGAACATGTCGCCACGTGCTCCGGCAGGTGCGGTCTCACGCCCGTCGTGCGCCGTGACTTTTTGGCCATCAAAGTGCAGCAAGAATGCCCCGCCGCCAATGCCGCTGGACTGTGGCTCCACCAGGCCCAAGACCATCTGCACCGCAATGGCGGCATCGAGCGCAGAGCCACCTGCGCGCAACACCTGATGCCCTGCGTCGGTGGCCAGCGGATTGGCGGCTGCCACAGCTTGACGCTGGAAGGCCCAGCCGGATTTGGCGGTGTTGCCGCTGGCGGCTTCGGGTTGACTGGCTTGATCGGGCAGGCTGTAGCGCAGGGTGGGTGCGGGGTGCTGGGTGGTGCAGGCGCTCAGGAGCGCCAAGGCCGACAAGCTCAAGGATCGTTTGATGTTCATGTGTCCTCCGAGGCGTGATCATGCCAGCGAGCTATCCCGTAAGTTGGACAATTTCGGTTTTCTTGCGGGCCTGAACGCTCAAAAAAACAGGCCCCGCAGGGCCTGTCCTGAATCAGCCTCAAAAACGGCTTACTTCGGTGCTAAGCGGATCGCGCCGTCCAGACGAATCACTTCGCCGTTGAGCATGTCGTTTTCAATGATGTGCTTGGCCAATTTGGCGTAGTCCTGCGGGGTGCCCAAGCGGCTGGGGAAGGGCACGCCTGCGGCCAGGGCGTCCTGCACTTCCTGGGGCATGCCAAACAGCATGGGGGTGCCGAAAATGCCGGGGGCAATGGTCATGTTGCGGATGCCGTTGCGGGCCAGGTCACGGGCAATCGGCAGTGTCATGCCGACCACGCCACCCTTGGATGCGGCATAAGCCGCCTGGCCAATCTGGCCGTCATAGGCGGCTACGCTCGCGGTGCTGATCAACACGCCGCGTTCGCCCGTGGCTTCGGGCTCGTTCTTGCACATGGCCTCCGACGCCAAGCGGATCATGTTGAAGGTGCCGACCAAGTTGACCATGATGGTCTTCGTGTAGACGGCCAGGTTGTGCGCGCCGTTCTTGCCCACAGTTTTTTCGGCGGGGGCGATGCCCGCGCAGTTGATCAGGCCAGAGAGTCGGCCCATTGAAACAGCCTGGGCCACCACGGCCTGGCCGTCGGTCTCGTTGCTCACGTCGCATTTGACAAACGCGCCGCCCAGTTCCTGGGCAATCGCTTCGCCTTTTTCGGTCTGCATGTCGGCGATCACAACCTTGCCACCGTTGGCCGCCAGCATGCGGGCCGTGCCTTCGCCCAAGCCCGACGCGCCGCCGGTGACGATGAAAACCCTGCCTTGAATGTCCATGTTCTGCTCCTGAGTTTGATTGACGTTACGTCAACGTCAATTATGCCCTTTGGCCAACTTCGGCCCAGGACTGCCCTGTCAAGAAAAGGGGCGCAGCCATGAGGCCAAACGCGTGACGAACCCCGAACAAGTACCTGAAACACGGTAAGCCCCTACACGTTTGGTTGGATGTGCAAACCGGGCCCATTTTTCTAGCATGGGGCTGAGCCACGGGCAATTGGCCCGGCTCGCACCAACTCAGGAGACCCGGATGGATTCAGAGCTCACTTGGGACAAGAATGAAACGGTTTTGGTGCGTACCGACGACAACTGGCGCCGGGCGAGCGAGTTGCTGGCCACGGCCGATATCCGCATCGGTGGCGGCAGGCCCTGGGACATGCGGGTGCACCACCCAGCCACCTTTGACCGCATCCTGACCCGCGGCAGTTTGGGTCTGGGCGAGAGCTATATGGACGGCTGGTGGGATTGCGACCAGGTGGACGGATTGATCACCCGCATCTTGCAAGCGAGGCTGGACGAGCAGGTCGGCAAGGCGGGCTGGTTGTGGGCTTCGCTCAAGGCGAGGCTGACCAATTTGCAGTCACCCCACCGGGCCTGGCAGGTGGGGGCGTTGCACTACGACCTGGGCAATGATTTGTACGAGGCCATGCTCGACCCGTCCATGGCCTACAGCTGTGGCTATTGGCCTGTGGCACAAACATTGGCGCAGGCGCAAGAGGCCAAGCTCGACCTGATTTGCCAGAAGCTGCAACTCGAGCCCGGCATGACCCTGCTGGACATCGGTTGCGGATGGGGCAGTTTGATGCTGTTCGCGGCGCGCCATTACCGGGTGCGGTGCGTAGGATTAACGGTGTCTAAAGCCCAGGCGCGGTTGGGTGCAGAAAAGGCGCGGGATTTGCCCGTGCGTTTTGAGCTGGTCGATTACCGGCAGTTCAACCCACGTGGCGAGCAGCACTTTGACCGTATCGCGTCTGTGGGCATGTTTGAACATGTGGGACACAAAAATTACCGCGTTTTTTTTGACATGGTGCGGCGCTGCTTGCGTGACGATGGCCTTTTTTTGCTGCACACCATTGGTAAAAACAGCGCT
>CANHUM010000116.1 GCA_947463845.1 Comamonadaceae bacterium | reverse complement strand
TGGCGCGCAAGGAGCACCCGCACCCGGCTTTGCAAGATGCGATCGATGAGGTGTTTGATGCCCGTATTGGCGATGTGTCTGGACGCGGCAAGCTGGCGGCGGACATGCGCGAGATCTGGATGATGCAGCCGCGCTTTGAAAAGCGCGTGGGCAGCACCCCGTTTGGTCTGGTTGAGCAGCCACGTTTTCGGGCTGGTTTTGACTTTCTGCGCTTGCGCGCAGACATCGAAGAGGTGGATATTCGCCTCGCGGACTGGTGGCAAGAGTTCAGCATGGCCGGTGATTCAGAGCGCGAGGACCTCGTGCAGGCGGCCAAAGCCGAACAGCAGGCCTTGCAGGCGGCCAAGCCACGCGTGCGTCGAGCACCCCGGCCTGCAGGGGCATCCACGCCAGCCGACAGTCGCCCCGCAGCAGAGTCTGAAGGTGGCGAGGACGGTGCAGCCAAAAAACGTCGCCGTCGCCGCCGCAAGCCCGGTGCTGCAGGCGATCAGGCAGGCGAAGGCGGCAGCCCCGTTTGAATCTTTGATCTGAACGATGAGGGGTAATCTTGCGCGACCCAGTCACCGCTTATGTCGCCTTGGGGGCCAATTTGGGCGATGCCCAAGCGGCTGTGCGACAGGCCTTTGAGGCCTTGGCTTGTGGGCCCGAGATTCAGGTCACTGGCAGATCCTCGCTGTACCGTACAGCGCCCCATGAAGCTCAGGGGCCCGACTTCATCAACGCAGTGGCCCGGATCGATACGCGTTTGACCGCCCCCAATTTGCTGGACGCTTTGCAAGCCATCGAGCACCAGGCGGGCCGCTTGCGTTCTTACGTGAATGCACCACGCAGCCTGGATCTGGATCTGCTTTTTTATGGCGAAGCGGTCATTCAAAGCCCGCGTTTGACTGTGCCGCACCCCCGTTGGTGTGAGCGCGCATTTGTGCTTTACCCCTTGGCCGATGTATGCCCAGGCCTTGTCCATGTTGACATGTTGGCTGCCGTTCAGGGGCAGCCCATTGAACGTCTGCTTGAGACCCAGACGCAGGGTTTCACTGGCTGATCAGGCGGGCCGCTTCGATCTGGTATTCGAAATAACGCTGGAAGCTGAAGACCAGGCTGGCCATCAACACGGTGGTGCCCATGAGCAAGGCCGTGACGATGCCAATGACGGTGAGCCACTGGGTGTGCCCTGCAGGTGCCAAAGAGTCAGCCTGGGGGTTGAACCTGGTGTTCCACTTTTCCATGGATGTGAGTCCGTAAATGATGGCGTTCATGGCGCAACCCGCCAAAGTGAAGCCCAGCAAAGGAATCAGCACCCAGCTGAGGGTGTCATCCTGGCCAAACTGCGCAACGCGCTCCAACCCGTACAACCCCATTGCGGTGGGGATGGGCAACAACCAAGCCAGCATGTCTTTGAAACCATAAAGGTAAAAACGGTGCAGTCCCAAGGGGCCACCCCAAAATGCCAGCCATGTCGCGAGTGTTTTATTTTTCATGGAGGTGATTATTGCGGAGCTGATGTGTCACCTGCACCCAAAGGCTTTTCCATCATCACCACATCGAGCCAGCGGTCAAACTTCCAGCCGCAGGATTTGAGGACGCCGACATGGCTGAAGCCCAAGGCGCTGTGTACGCCGATCGACCCGGCATTGGCCGAGTCGCCAATCACGGCCAGAAGTTTGCGAACCCCTGCGCGTTCGGCCTGCGCACACAACTCGGCCAGCAGGGCACGGCCCATGCCCTTGCGGTGAGCGTCTGAAGCCATGTAAATCGAATCTTCGGCAGAAAAGCGGTAGGCAGGGCGGGGCTTGAACCAGTTGCAGTAAGTAAAACCCATCACGCGGCCTTCGTCTTCGACCACAAGATAAGGCAAGCCCTTGGACAGCACATCGGCGCGGCGGGTCGCCATGTCCGCTTCGGTCGGTGGTTCGATTTCGAAGGTGCCCGTGCCCGTGAGCACATGGTGGCGGTAAATGGCGGTGATGGTGGCGACATCTTCTTCGCGACTGGGCCGTATCAGAGGCAAGGCAGGACTCCCGTTGTATAATGGCTGGCTTTTCAGTGTGTCACTGGCCGGGTGGCCAGTTGCGTGTCTCAAACGCTGAAGGATACCGGGCATCTGGGCAATTGTTCCCAAGAAGCCCAACCACCCAAGGATAAATCATGGTTGTTATTCGTCTGAACCGCGGCGGCTCTAAAGCACGTCCTTTCTTCAACATCGTTGTCGCTGACAAGCGCGTGCGTCGCGATGGTCGCTTCCTGGAGCGCATCGGTTTCTACAACCCTACAGCCAAAGGCGGCGAAGAAGGTCTGCGCATCGCTCAAGACCGTTTGACTTACTGGAAGAGCGTTGGCGCTCAGGCTTCCCCCACTGTGGAACGCCTGATCCGTCAAGCCGGCAAAGCCGCCGCCTGATTGGTTCGCACGGATCATGCGTCCACCTTTGGATACAGCCGCGCTGCCGGCTGATGCCATCGAAGTTGGGCGCATCACCGATGCCTGGGGCATCAAAGGCTGGTTCAAGGTCTTGCCCCACAGCGCCTCGCCCGAGGCGCTTTTTTCTGCCAAAAGCTGGTTTTTGTTGCCGCCCGATCGGCCCATGAAACCTCAACGTGGCCAAGAGGCTGCGGCCTCTGTACAACAGGCCTGGCGCGAGCCTTTGCTGATCAATATTCTCGAAGTCAAAGACCATTCCGACACGGTGGTGGCGCGCGCCCAAGGCATTGACGACCGCAATGCATCCGAATCCTTGCGCGGTGGCCGAATTTTTGTGCCACGATCCAGCTTTCCGGCCGCAGCCGATGGCGAGTATTACTGGGTTGACTTGATCGGTCTGCAAGTCTTCAACCGTGAAGGAGTGGATTTGGGCCAAGTGCGCGACCTCATGTCCACCGGTCCGCAAACCGTGCTGGTCATTGAATCGCCTGCCCAAGCGCAAGGCGCCAAACCTGTCGAGCGCATGATCCCGTTTGTGGCGGCTTTCGTCGATGGCGTTGACTTGCCAGCGAAGCGCATCACGGTCGACTGGCAACCCGACTACTGAGCAGCCCCGGCCGTGGAGGGCCATCCCCATGCGCTTTGACATCATCACCCTGTTTCCCGAACTGTTCGCACCGCTGTTGACCAGCGGCATCACGCGCCGAGCCTACGAAAACGGCCTGGTTGACGTGCGTTTGTGGAATCCAAGAGACCACGCCGAAGGCAATTACCGCCGTGTCGATGACCGGTCTTTTGGTGGTGGCCCCGGCATGGTCATGCTGGCCGAGCCCTTGTTCCAGTGCCTGAGCGCCATTCGTGCAGATCGGCAAGAAAACGAACCTGCACCGCTGGTTTTGTTTTCTCCGATGGGTCAAAGCCTCAACCACAGCGCGGTGGCCAAATGGTCAGCCAGTGCGGGCGCTGTGTTGCTCTGTGGCCGCTACGAAGGCGTAGACCAGCGTTTCATTGACCAATACGTCGACCAGCAAATCAGTCTGGGCGATTTTGTGTTGTCGGGCGGAGAAATCGCTGCGATGGCTTTGCTGGATGCGGTGGCCCGTCTGCAACCCGGGGTGCTCAATGATGAGGGCAGCCACCAACAGGACAGTTTCAATCCCGCATTGGATGGTTTGCTCGACAGCCCGCACTACACCCGCCCCGAGGTCTGGCACGGAAAAACGGTGCCCGAGGTCTTGCTGTCGGGGCATCATGCAAGAATTGAGCGCTGGCGGCGCGAACAGAGTTTGGTGCTGAGCGCCAGGCATCGTCACGAACTGATCGATCAGGCTCGTGCAGCGGGGCGCCTGAGCCAGGCCGACGAGGACTTTATACAGAGTCTTGACCCCCGAACGCCCAAGCCTTGATCGCCTGGGCAAGACCGCTGACTTGTCGCGGTTGCTACTGCTCCATCTGGAAATGGAACGACCGTTCGATTATGTTCACCACTCATGAACTCGACAGCTTTCGATCCTCGCGTTTTCAGCCTTCAAGCCAAGGATGGCTACCCACTGCAAGCCACGCATTACCCCGTCAACGGCGAGCGTCGAGGACGACTCATTGTGGCTGGGGCCACCGGGGTGCCGCAGCGTTTTTACAACCGGTTTGCCCTCTATGCGGCCGAGCAGGGCGTTGAAGTCTGGACCTTGGATTACAGGGGCATCGGCCTGTCGCGCCCAAAGCGGTTGCGCGATCTCAGAATGAACTACCTCGATTGGGCTCGCCTAGACCTGGCCGCCTTGCTGGCGCATGTGGACGCACAGGGTGAAGGCCCGTTTTGGATGGTGGGCCATTCCTATGGCGGTCATGCTTTCGGGTTGTTAGCCGAACACCATCAGATTCAGCGTTTTGCCACCTTTGCGACCGGTGCCGGTTGGCATGGCTGGATGCCACCATTGGAGCGCGTGCGCGTGCTTTTCTTGTGGCATGTGCTGGGACCACTGATTGTCCGCGCCAGGGGCTATTTGGCTTGGAGTCTGATGGGCATGGGGGAGGACCTACCGCGCGATGTCTTCTACCAATGGCGCCATTGGTGTCGGTGGCCGCGCTATTTTTTCGACGACCCGGCCATGCAGGAAGTTTCAGGACAATTCGCCCGGGTGCGTACGCCGATCCTGGCCATCAATGCCACTGACGACAAGTGGGCACCGCCCTCGTCACGCGATGCCTTCATGGCAGGCTACTGCAATGCTTCTGTGCAAACCATGACCATCGAGCCTCGCAATCTGGGCATGTCGGGTATCGGTCATATGAATTACTTCCGTCCCCAGGCCAGGCTTCTGTGGCAGCAAACGCTGGACTGGCTGCGGACAGGTAAGCTATAATCAAAGGCTTTTCGGTCCTCTACCCGCCGCGGTCCTGCCTGCTGATCATTTTGGCAGTCAATCGTCTTTTTCAAAAAGACGCCAGGAACGCCCCTAGTGCAGCAGGCATGAACGAGAGAAATATCGGAGTTTCAAATGAACCTGATTCAAACCCTTGAGCAGGAAGAAATTGCCCGTTTGGGTAAGACCATTCCTGAATTTGCCCCCGGCGACACCGTGATCGTCAGCGTCAACGTGGTGGAAGGTGCGCGTAAGCGTATCCAGGCCTACGAAGGTGTTGTGATCGCCAAACGTAACCGTGGTCTGAACAGCGGCTTCACTGTGCGCAAGATCTCCAGTGGCGAAGGTGTGGAGCGTACGTTCCAGACTTACAGCCCCGTGATCGCCAGCATCGAAGTCAAGCGCCGCGGTGATGTTCGCCGTGCCAAGCTGTACTACCTGCGTGACCGCAGCGGTAAGTCGGCACGTATCAAGGAAAAGTTGCCACAGCGCAAAGCAGCACCTGTTGCTCAGGCTTAAAGCCTTTTTCCAGGTACAAAATAACCGCCCGGGTTAGCACCCAGGGCGGTTTTTTTATGGTCGATCCAGAACGGGCCATCCAGACCAAGTCAGCAGATCATGAAAAAGGCCTTGCCGATGTGGGCAAGGCCTTTTGAACACCTTGAATGCCTGGGTTGAACCCAGGCCCTCCATCAACCGCGCGTGATTTTCAGCACGCGCGTTCCGCCACGCTTGCCTGCAGGACCTTCGCCCGCAGCGTGGGGTTTGAAATTGTTGGCGCCAAATTGCTTGGGGCCCCGGGCGAACTTGTCACCGGCTGCGCCGCGCGGGGCCGGACGGGCGGCGTTGCGGTTGTCACCACCACGGTCTTCCCAGCGACCGCCTTGACGTGGACCATCCTGACGGACGTCGTGCCGAGGGGCAGGGCGGTGATCACCACGGTCCCAAGGGTGAGCAGGCGTTGCGCGCTGATCAAAGCGGGGTGTTTCATCGCGAAAGTGGCCGCGTGGGGCGCGGTTGTCA
>CANHUM010000115.1 GCA_947463845.1 Comamonadaceae bacterium | reverse complement strand
GCTTGCCAGCTGGCTGCTGATTCGGAAAAACTGGAGCGTCTTCAAGGTTCTGGCCCTGTGCATGGCCGCAGGTCTTCTGAGGCAGCTCATCGTTTGAGCTGCCTCATCGGCTCACGCTTGGATCAATTTTTCGGATACAGGTCGGGGTACATGTCCCTGAGCATGCAGCCGCTCTCATCAGGGCCAGGGAGATTCCCGGTGCGACGTGCCTCCTCGAGTTCAGCCCGAACTTGCTCACGGGATTTACAGGGCAGCGCCGGCTTGGGTGGATAGGCCGACGGGTTGACTTCATTGAGCATGCAGCCGCTCTCATCATTGGCCGGCATATTGCCGGTGCGCTGCGCCTGGGCCAATTCAGCCCGGACCTCGTCTCGCGTTTTGCAAGGTGCCATCACCTTGGGAGGGTACGCTGAAGGGTTGACCTCGTTGAACAGGCGTCCGCTCTCGTCGTTGGCGGGCATGTTGCCCGTGCGGATCGCCTCCATCAGTTCGGCCCGCACTTGCTCACGGGTTTTGGGTCCGCTGGGGTTTTGCGCCCAGACCTGAACAGCACAGACCGCCAGAACCCCGAAAGCTATTGGCATGATAGAAAAATTTCGCATGAGAATGTCCTTTCAATGTGAATACAACCACCTGCCATGGCCCCGGCCTAAGTACGACCGTTTCACCATCGACTTTGGGTTGGTTTCGATTACAGGAAATCGGAACCTGAGCGTCTGTGCGTTAATTCACCCCTTGAACCCGTACACCGCATGACCGACGAATTTCAAATTGACATCCCGCCCTCCTTCGTGGCGCTCTACGTGCCTGTCGGCAAGATCAAACCCACGCTGGGACAAAGAGACATGGCCGAGCGCTATGAGCTGTGCGAAGACTTGGCCAACCTGTTGACAGAAAAAGCAGCCCATTTGCAGTTCTCACTGGGGATCACCGAGGATCTGGTGCTGCAGCAATGCGAAGCTGGTTTATTGACCGACCCTGCCGTGGTCACGCCGCCCGAGGCGCGTTGGGTGGTGTGTCGTTTGGCCGAGCTGTTGCAATGGCCTGTCGCTTTGAACGTAGCCTCCCCGGGCCAAGGGTTGTCCAAGCCATGAACACACCCCACAGAGATTTGCAGTGGCTGTTGACGGCCCCCATCTTGCCCACGTTGCTGCGACTGGCTGCACCCAACGTCCTGGCCATGACCATGGCGGTGCTGGTGGGTATGGCCGAAATTTATTACGTGGGACAACTCGGCACGGCCCCTTTGGCGGCCATGGCCCTGGTTTTTCCGTTTGCCATGCTCACGCAAATGATGTCGGCGGGCGCCATGGGTGGCGGTGTGTCCGCCGCCATCAGTCGGGCTCTGGGTGCGGGCGATCTCGTGCGTGCCCATCACCTGCTGCAGCATGCCTTGTTGATCGGTCTGGGCAGTGGGCTGGCATTCAGCCTGATTTTCATCCTGGCTGGACCGAGTCTTTATGCGCTGCTGGGCGGTAAAGGGACCGTGCTGCAAGAGGCGGTTCAGTATGGCCAGGTCTTGTTCACAGGGGCGGTGCTGGTATGGCTGCTCAATACATTGGCTTCAATTTTGCGCGGCACTGGCAACATGCGGACCCCGTCGATGACCTTGATGGTGAGCGCAGGTCTGCAAATCGCGCTGGGCGGCGTGCTGGCCCTGGGCGCCGGCCCGATCCCGGCATGGGGCATGGTGGGCGTGGCCTGGGGACACATCATGGCCACGGCCATCGGCGTGGCGTACTTGTTGGCTTACCTGGCAAAAGGTCGGGGACGCTTGAGACTCAAGCCACAAGGTTTCGTGCTGCAAAAAGCCATGTTTGCCGATATCTTGAAGGTCGGCGCTGTCGCCTGCCTGTCTCCGGTGCAATCGGTTTTGGCGATTTTGATTTTCACTGGCCTGTTGGCTCAACAGGGGACCGATGCCTTGGCAGGTTACGGCATTGGACAAAGGCTGGAGTTTTTGCTGATCCCGATCGCATTCGGCATCGGTGTGGCCGCCGTGCCCATGGTCGGTATGGCCATGGGGGCAGGGCAAGTCGCTCGCGCCCGACGCGTGGCATGGACTGCGGGAGGCGTGTCCGCCTTCAATCTCGGACTGATCGGCGCGGTGGTCACGCTGATGCCAGACTTGTGGGCACGCTTATTCACCCAAGACGAGACAGTGCTTGGCTTTGCCCGGCAATACCTGGTCACCGCCGGACCCGCCTTTCCCTTTTTCGGTCTGGGTCTGACTTTGTACTTCGCATCGCAAGGGGCCGGACAAGTCATCGGACCCGTGCTGGCGGGCACTGCACGGCTCTTGTTGGTGGCTGGAGCAGGCTATGGATTGGCGCGATACCAAGCTACAGCGGACCACTTTTACGCACTGGTGGCCTTGGCCATGGTGGTGTACGGCGTACTCACGGCCGCAGCAGTCAAGTTCACCCCCTGGCATCGGAGATCAGGGTAATCACTGAGGTCTCCAAGCCATTCAGCAGGGACAATATAATTATCAAGAATAACTTTATTGACCTTCAGGTCAACCCCCTTTAGGAGTACCGATGACCACCACCTGCAACCCCATCATTGAACGTGCAGCCGCCAACGGTGTGTCGCTGGACATGCGCGGGAGCGTGGCGCTGGTGCGTTTGTGCCGCCCTGCCAAACGCAATGCTTTGAACGATGGCCTGATCGAAGCGCTGCGCGATGTGTTCCAGAACCTGCCTGCCGAAGCGCGGGCGGCAGTCATCCATGGCGAAGGTGACCATTTTTGTGCCGGACTCGACCTGTCGGAACTCAAGGAACGCGATGCGGGTGAAGGCATTCATCACTCGCGCGGCTGGCACGTGGCGCTCAACGCCGTCGAACAAGGTCGGGTGCCGGTGGTGGCTGCCTTGCACGGCGCTGTGGTCGGCGGGGGTCTCGAACTGGCCTCGGCCGCTCACATCCGCGTGGCCGACGACAGCACTTTTTTTGCATTGCCCGAGGGCACACGCGGCATCTTTGTGGGCGGCGGTGGATCGGTGCGCATTCCCAAACTCATTGGCGCGGCGCGCATGACCGACATGATGCTGACGGGGCGTGTCTACAACGCCCAAGATGGCGAGCGTGTGGGCCTGGCGCAGTACCTGGTGCCGACTGGAGAGTCATTGAACAAGGCCATTGAATTGGCCACACGCATTGCCACCAATGCGCCTTTGACCAACTTTGCGCTCACACACGCCCTGCCCCGCATTGCCGAACAGCCTGCTGACCATGGCCTGTTCACCGAGGCCTTGATGGCCTCCATCGCCCAAGCCGCTCCCGAAGCCAAAGCACGTGTCCGCGCCTTTCTGGAAGGCAAGGCCGCCAAGGTCCAAAAAAGCTGAGCATCCAGTCAAACCAAGGCACACCACCATGAGCGACATCAAATTCAGACCCCTGAAATTCGGCGTGACGCGCGTCGTTCTCAAAGAGGGTGCCCCAGGCACCCGCTATGTCCACGCCGATCAGACGCTGCAAGATTACCCGGATCGCCTGACCGACCGATTGCAGCATTGGGCGCAAGTCAAGCCCCAGCACAGTTTCATGGCGCGCCGCGTCAAGCATGCCGATGGCACTCTGGGCGACTGGCAACATCTGACATACGAGCAAGCGTGGCAAACCGCCCGCAACATTGCGCAGAGCCTGATCAACCGCGGCCTGAGCGCCGAAAGGCCGGTCGTGATCCTGAGCGAGAACAGCCTGGAACATGCCCTGTTGGCACTGGGCTGCATGGTGGCCGGCGTGCCTTATGTCCCCACCTCTCCACCCTATTCACTGGTCAGCGTCGACTACGACAAGCTCAAACATGTGCTGCGCACCGTCACGCCCGGCATGGTTTTCGCCTCCGATGAACGCTATGCCAAGGCCATTGCGGCCACAGTCAGTCAGGACATGGAGGTGGTGATGGTGGAGGGTTCGGTAACGGGCCACAAGACCACGCCTTTCGAGAGTCTGTGCGAGACCCCTGCAACGGCTCAGGTGGACGAGGCCATCGCCGCGACCGGGCCCGACACGATCGTCAAATTCCTGTTCACCAGCGGCTCCACCAAGCTGCCCAAGGCGGTCATCAACACACAACGCCTGTGGTGTTCCAACCAAAGGCAGATGGCCCAATCCATGCCGGTGCTGGCCGAAAAAGAGCTGGTCCTGGTGGACTGGCTGCCCTGGAACCACACCTTTGGCGGCAACCACAACTTTGGCATGACGGTGTTCCATGGCGGCACCCTCTACATCGACGATGGCAAGCCCACCCCAACCCTTATCCATGAGACTTTGCGCAACCTGCGAGAAATCGCTCCCACGGTCTATTTCAACGTGCCCACGGGCTTCGATGCGATTGCCAGCGCCATGAAAACGGACGACGCACTGCGCAAAACTCTGCTCTCACGGGTGCAAATGTTTTTTTATGCAGGCGCCGCCCTGGCCCAACCCATCTGGGACAGTTTGTACGAATCCCAAGAGCGCGAAGTGGGTGAACGCATTGTGATGACCACCGGCCTGGGCATGACGGAATCCGGTCCTTTTGGTATTTTTGTGACCAACCCCAACGTCAAAGCCGGCGATCTGGGCGTGCCCACACCGGGCATGGAGCTCAAACTGGTCGATATCCAAGGCAAAACCGAGGTGCGCTACCGTGGCCCCAATGTCACCCCTGGCTATTGGCGTGCACCCGAAGAAACCGCTGACGCCTTTGACGAAGAGGGCTTTTTCAAGACCGGCGATGCCGTCAAGTGGATTGACGATGCCAACCCCCACCTCGGTCTGAAGTTCGACGGACGCATTGCCGAAGACTTCAAGCTGGCCACCGGTACTTTTGTCAGCGTCGGCCCTTTGCGGGCCAAGATCATTTCTTTGGGGGCGCCCTACATTCAGGACGCTGTCCTGACCGGGATCAACCTGAATGAAGTGGGTGCCATGATTTTCCCGACGCCCGCCGTGCGCAGTCTGTGCAGCTTGCCCGCCGAGGCTTCTTTGGCGCAGGTCCTGGCCACACCCGAAGTGCTGTCCAAATTTCAGGCCATCGTCAACGAGTTGGCACAAACCGCCACCGGCAGTGCCAACCGCATTGCTCGCCTTTGCTTGCTGAGTGAACCACCGACCATCGACAAAGGTGAGATCACCGACAAAGGCTCGATCAACCAACGCTCAGTCCTGGCGCACCGTGCTGCCACCGTGGCTGCTTTGCACGCCGATGGATTGCCCAACATCCTCAAGCCCCAGTAACCCCTTACAGCAAGACCCACCCTTCACACCGAGAGAACAACATGGCTTACAAAGGATTTTTCAACGCGTTTGCGGATGTGTGGATGCACGAAGGCGTGCGCACGCCCATGGTCGATTACTGCGGCGCTTTGGGCCACATCTCGCCCACCGACCTGGGCATCAAGGCCGCACGCGAGGCGCTCAAACGCGCGGGCATCGCGGGGACCGAAATCGGTTCGGTGATCACGGGCAACATGGCTCCGGGCGACTTCGACCAGTTTGTGCTGCCGCGCCACATTGGCCTGTATGCAGGCGTACCGCAAGAAGTGCCTGCCATCATGGTGCAGCGCATTTGTGGCACCGGTTTTGAGCTCTTTCGTCAAGCGGGCGAGCAGATCGAGGCGGGCGTGTGCGAGGCCGCGCTGGTGGTCGGCACCGAAAGCATGACGCGCAACCCGATCGCCGCCTTTGACCACCGAACCGGCTTCAAGCTGGGAGCGCCCGTGGGCTTCAAGGACTTCATGTGGGAAGCACTGAAAGACCCGGCCGCTGGCATCAACATGATCCAGACCGCCGAGAACCTGGCCAAAAAATACAAGATCGCCCGCGAAGAGGTGGACCAGTTCGCTTCCG